>NZ_JBSFUU010000036.1:2096-102968 GCF_053591955.1 Streptomyces sp. NPDC002845
CCCGGGCCCCCCCACGCGGCCCGCGTCCCTCTCGTGGGGGGGGGGGGCGCCGGGGGCCCCCCCCCCCCCGCCGCTCATATGACGTTCTCCGTCTCCGCGGTCGACGTCACGCGGAACCGAGCCTGATACGGCGGAGGAGCACCAGGCCCGCGAGCACGAGGACCCCTCCGGCCGCGGCCGGCCACAGTTGTGCTCCCGTCTCGGCGAGTCCGCCCGTGATGGCCTGCGGTTCGGTCCCCGAGCCTGCCTCGGCGGGCGGGGCTTCCGTACCCGCGGTCGGGGTCTGGTCGGCGCTGTCCGGTTCGCTGCCCTGGTCGTCGGCCGAGCCCTCCGCCGGTGACGTGGCCGGGGCGCTCTGGCCGGCCTGGGGCGTCGTGTAGGCCTTGGGGTTTGCACTGCCGCGGGCGGTGGGTGAACCGACGCCTGCCGGTTCTTCGGTGTCGGGCGTGTCCTTGCCCCCGGTGTTGCCGGAGTTCGCCTCGCCGTCGCCTTCGCCGTATTCTTCGCCGTTTCCGCCGGACGGGGCGTCAGGAGTCGGCGTCGGCTTGTCCTGCGGCTCCTCACCGGCGCCGGGGCCGGGGTCGGAACCCGTGTCGGAGCCGGCGTCGCAGTGTCGGCCGCCGTTGATGCAGTCGACCATGTCCCGCATGAGGTCTTCGTCGAAGACGTTGATGAAATCGCCGTGGTCCGTGACCGGCTTGTGCAACTGCTCGGGGAAGGAGTCCACCGCGAACAGCGGGACCGTCCGTCCGCCGTCTTCGAGGCTCGGCGCGTCGACGTCGTAGACGATGCGCTGCACCAGCTGCGGAATGGCCTGGAAGCCCTCCCCGCACTTGCCTTCGGCGTCGGCGAACGCCACGTGGGTGCGGTGGTTGGCGCTGTCGATGTTCCGGCCGTCCCAGCAGCTCTGGAACTTGAAGGTGCGGACCACGTCGCTGCCGTCGGGGCAGAGCGGGTACTTGTCCTTCAGCTGCCGGTCCTCGAAGCCGGTGCAGCTCCATGAGGCGTTGGCGTTGGCGGTGCCGTTGACGAACGCCTTTGCGTCGCCGGTGATGATGCGCAGCAGCCGCGGCATGGCCGTGACCTTGCCCTGCGGGCTGCCCACGAACGTCAGCGTGACCTGCTTTGCCGTGACGATCTCACCGGCGTTGCCCTCGATCCCGCCGCCGGGCGAGTCGGCGTCCCGTTCCTGGGTGCCGTTCTGCAGGCGCAGCACGGGCCAGTAGTACGTGGACTTGTCGCCCTCGTTCTCACAGGTCGTGTCGGCGTTCGCCAGATCCTCGTCGCTGGCGAAGGCGTTGTTGGCCTGGTTGCCGATGTAGTCGTGGAAGTGGTGGGCGCCGTTCGTCACGCCGGGGGCGACGATGATGTTGTCGGAGTTGAACAGGCCATTGGCGTTCACACCGCAGCTGGTGGTGAAGGTGCCTCGTGAGGCGTCGCCCTTGAGGCGCGGGCTCCGCACGTTGGGCTGGACGGTGGTGATGTCGGCGTAGTCCGCGGCCACGGGCCCGTTGCCGGCCTGACCGCCGTTGCCGCCCTGCTGCTCGTCCTCGTTCTGCTCGCTGCCCTGGCCCTGGTTCTGGCCGTCTTCGTTCTCGCCGCCGTTGCCCTGGTCGCCGTTGTCCTGGCCGGTGTTCTCCTCGCCGCCGGTCTGGTCGGTCTCGTTGCCGGAAGCGCGCAGTGTGCAGGCCGCGAGGGCTTCGAGTCCTTGCGGGCGGTCTCCCACGCGGCCGATGCTGATGGCGATCCGCTCGATCGTCGCGGCCCGCTTCTCCTTCAGCGGATTGACGATCGCGCTGTCGGCGAAGCCGCTGTCCTGCTGTATGGCCTGCGCCGAGTTCTGCAGCCGCTGGTAGGCCGCGGCTATCTGCTGGTCCAGGACCGCGAGTTCCTTGTCGACCTCGGGCCTTGCCTGGTCCGGCACCGCCGTCAACTGACTGCCGACGTCAGGGCAGTCGATCGTGGAGCCTGTCGAAGCCAGGGTCCGATCGGTCTCGTTCTGAACCGACTCGCCACCCGAACCTGTCTCGGTCGCGGACGCGTAGACGTTCGCCACCACCAGCCCGCTTCCGCCCAGGATCAGCCCGACCGCCGCAGAGGTCGCGCGCCGTGCGCCGGTTGGGCGTCTGCGTCTGTTGCGTCCCACGGAAAACTCCTCTACGTCTCTGCCCCATGGCGGGCCAGGCATGGAAAACCCTCGCCCCATACGGAACAGGAGCCCGATGCGTTCAATTGCCTCGGAGATTCATGGGAATCTCTCAGGAAGCCGTGGTCGACGGCGGCGGGCGCTCATGCGTGTGCTCCCTCCGCAGAGGGGGCACACGTGGGGTCTTGAGGTGGGCGCGCATCCAACGGCCTACGCGGCGGGCAACGGCTGGCCCGGGGGCTCGAAGCCCCCGGACGTCAGGAGTCGGGAGGGGCCGGTTGGAACGCGGCGAAGCCCTCGCTCGTCGGGTTCAGTGCCTCGCCGACGACGCGGCACAGTTGTTCGGCCAGGACGGTGTCCGGCAGATCGGGGAGTCCCATGGGCAGATCCGCGATGTCCACCAGAACCGAGACGAACTCGGAACCGCTCACATCCTTCTGCACGTACGGTGCCCTTGTCTGCCGTGCGTGCCCGTGCACACGTGATCCCCGGGTGCCGCCCGGTCATCGGCAGCGGGCAGAGCCTATGGAAAGTCGCCCGCCCCGAATGGCGTTTCCGTCACGGAGACGTCCGGCGGTGTCGCCAGGGGCGCCGGCGCTGGTCACTGCCGACTGGGCGAGCGGTCGCCGCTGGCCCGGCTCGAACGGCTCGGCGCACGGGTGCTGCTGGGTGTGAGGTAGGGGGTGTGGGGTACGACGTGTGCACGGCCTTCCATCTGGCGGAGTACCGGGGTTCCCGGGCGGCCGTGGGCGCCGTACGCGTGCGTGGTCGCCGACGACCGGAACAGCCGCGCCTGGTACCACTTCCGCGATGTCGCCCTCGACGCCTCCCCGTCCGCCGAGCCGGGCCGGTCCTGCGAGGCCACCGGGGCCGTGGCCCGGGGACGCGTCGGCGGTGCGGAGAGCCGGCTGCTCGGCCTCGCCCCGGCCGTGGCCCACGCGACCGAGTGGCTCAGGCGCCCGGCCCCTGCTCCGGCTCGCCGCGCAAGAAGGTGCTGACCTGGCAAGCCAGGCCCTCGCCGCCGGTGTCGGTGTCGTTGCCCGTGCCGACGGGACCTCCGTGGAGCGTGAAGTCGCCGGACCAGAGGCGACGGTCGGCCCATTCCTCGTCCGTCTTCAGCTGGACCTGGATGTCCACGCGGGTGAGTGAGGGCTCCGCAGCGGCGGCGTAGAAGACGGCGGTGACCCGGCGCAGGGGGTAGAGGTCGAAGCCCTCGATGAATTGGGAATTGCGCCAGTCGAAGTACGCGCTCTCGCCGTCGGGGCCGGTGCGGATATCGAGCTGGCCGTCTTCGAGATGAATGCCGTATACCGTGTCCGAGCGGTTTTCCACGGTGACACGGAATGTGAAATACGTCAGTCCTTCCGCGGCGTCGTCGCGCCCGCGCGGAGGTTCCGTCTTTTCCAGGCCGTGGACGCGAACCCGCAGACCGGCATGGCCGTCCCCGTACTCCTGCCAGTCCCCCATCACATTGGGTACGCGCACCTTCCACCTCCGACCCGGGCCGAACGCTTCCTATCCGCGCGCGGGACATCGTGTCAAACGGGTGGGAGGCGTCGCGGCCAGGGCATTTCCGCTGCTTGATCGGCGATCAAGCCGTGTCCAGCCACAATTCCTGTCGCCGGGTACGCGGAGGTATGTGCCCACGTGCCGCACATCACGTCCGGCGCGCACATTGTCGCGCCCATGGCACACCCGTGCCTTCCGGCCGGGCCGTGTGATCGCTTCGCGCAAGCGTCGGCCGGACGGGACATTGCCGGTGACCAGCCGAGACGACAGAGGCGTGAAACTACTTGTCGGTTCCGCGCACGGTCGTGCGTCGTATGCGCTACCTTCGATCACCGCCGGTCCCCGCACCATCGGCGACGTCGCAGGGAAGGCTCAGGAGCGGCGCATGCGCAACTTCGGGATTGCTCCACCGGCCACATCGACCCTCGTGGGAGGACTCGCCGACAGTGTCTTCGAGACGGCGGTCCGGGACCCGGGCCTGCCCCTGGTCGCGCGTCGGCCCGACGGGGCCGCCGGTCCGTGGACGCAGGTGAGCGCGGTCGAGCTGCGGGACGAAGTGACCGCGCTGGCCAAGGGGTTCGTGGCGTCCGGGATCCAGCCGGGGAACCGCGTGGCCATCATGGCGCGCACCCGCTACGAGTGGACCGTGCTCAGCCACGCCCTGTGGGCGGTGGGGGCGGAGATCGTGCCGGTCTACCCGACGTCCTCGCGCGACCAGGTCGAGTGGATCCTCAAGGACGCGGACTGCGCCGGCGTGGTGGTCGAGGACGAGCAGGGCGCGATGACCGTCGGCTCGCTGTGCGCCGCGCTGCCCCGGCTGCGGCACGTCTGGCAACTGGACGCCGGAGCGCTGCCCCGGCTGACCGAGCGGGGGCTGAACGTGTCGGTCACGACGGTCGACTCGCTGCGCCGGATCGTCCTGCCGGACTCGACCGCGGTGGTCGCCTACACCTCCGGCACGACCGGGCGTCCCCGGGGCTGCGCCCTGTCCCACCGCAGTGTGGCGAGCCCCTGCGACACGCTGCTGGCCGGCTGGGGACACACCACCGCCCCGCCCGGACAACAGGCCGCGGTCCTCGCCTTCCTGCCGCTCTCCCATGTCTATGGGCTCATGGTCCAGGAACTCTGTCTGCGCGGCGGGACGCTGATGGGGCACGAGCCCGATCTGCGTCAGGAGGCCCTGGGCGCCGCGCTGCTCTCCTTCCGGCCGACGTTCCTCTACGGCGTTCCGTCCCTCTTCGAGAAGCTCTACAAGAATTTCCTCAGAACGGCCCAGCAGACGGGCCGGGGCACGCTGTTCGACCGTGCGGTGCGCACGGCCCGGGAGTACGCCGCGGCCACCGAGCGGCAACGGCTGGACCGCGGGCCGGGACCCGGGGTCGAGCTGAGACTGCAGCACGCCTTCTACGAACGGACCGTGTACCGCAGGCTCCGCGCCGCACTGGGCGGCCGGGTGCAGGGCGGCTGCTCCGGCGGATCGCCCCTGAACCGTGAACTCGCCCTCTTCTACGCGGGAATCGGCATCCTCGTCCACGACGGATACGGCCTCACGGAGACCAGCGGCGGCATCACCGCGCAGCCGGTCGGGCGGGAGAAGTTCGCCACCGTGGGGCGTCCGCTGCCGGACGTCGACGTACGCGTGGCGGAGGACGGGGAGATCATGGTCCGCGGGCCCTCGGTGTTCCAGGGGTACGTCAACGACGACGCCGCCACCGGGGCGGTGCTGCGGGACGGCTGGCTGGCCACCGGTGATCTCGGGCGCCTCGACACCGAGGGGTATCTGTCGATCACGGGGCGCAAGAAGGACGTCATCGTCACCAGCAGCGGCAAGAGCGTGGCTCCGGCGGCACTGGAGCAGCGCCTGCGCATGCACCCGCTCATCCACCAGGCGGTCGTCGTGGGCGACAACCGGCCCTGCGTGGGAGCCCTGATCACGCTCGACCCCGATTTCGTCTCGCACTGGCGCGGGCTGCTGTTCGCCCAGGACCCGGACATGTCGCGCCGGGAGACGCGGGAGGAGAACGCGCTGCGGCAGGAGGTCATGCGCGCCATCGCCGCGGCCAACAGCACCGTGTCGCGTTCCGAGTCCATTCGGGTGTTCCGTATCCTGCCGGAACCCTTCGATCTGGCCAACGGGATGATGACGCCGTCGATGAAGCTGCGCAGGGACGCCATCGTGCGGCAGTACGCGGACGACATCGAGGCGATGTACGAGACTTCCACCCGTACGGCCTGGCGGAGCGTGCCGGAGGAGTTCCACAGCTGGGAGGACTCCGACGACGTGTTCCGCCGGGTGCGGTGACAGGACCGCTGTCGGCCCCGGGCCGACAGCGGCCGGTAGGCGCCCGACCCCTGGTTGCGGCGTCCGGATGCGCGGCCGGGTGAGGGTGGCGCATTCTTGCTGTGTTGGCCGGACGAAGGCAGAGCGATGCATAGGAGCACCGAGCGCGATGACCCGGCGCCCGGGAGGCCGACGACAGCACTCACCGACGCGGTGGCGGACGCCGTCCGGGCGGTCGGCGGCTGCGCGGGGGGCGTTTACCTGCGCTCCAGTACGCCGGGACTGCTGCGGCTCTCGGTGCTCGCCGGGCTGCCCGGGCCGATGTTCCGCCCGTGGTGGCAGATGCACGCCGACCGGCCGTTCCCCGTCGCGGACGCCTACAAAATCGGCGTACGGGTGGTGCTCGGCGACGCCACGGAGATGATGCGCCGCTATCCGCAGCTCGCGGCGAGTCTGCCGTTCCGGTTCGGCTCGGCGTACATCCCCGTGGTGGGCGGCTCCGCGGTGTACGGGGTGCTGACGGTGCTGCGTCCCTCGGCCCCGGACGCCCCGGACCTGCTGTCCGGCGCCGACCGGCTCACGGCGGTGGCGGACGAGCTGGGCGCCGCTCTGCTGGAGCTGGAGAACGCCGGGGACCCCGTCGTCTGGGACGAGGACCCGCTGACTGTAAGGCCGCCGGCCCTGGGCCCTCCGGCGGGGCACATCGGGCACTTCACCTGGGACCCGGCGAGCGCGACGGTGACCGCCGACGACGCCCTGCTGGCCCTGGCCGGCGCCTCACCGGGCAAGCTGTCCGGGACACCTGAGGCGTTCGCCGACGCCGTGGCCGCCGACGACGCCCGGCTGGTGCTGGAGGCCCTCGACGACACGGCGGCCGGGCACCCTCCCGGGCAGCCCGTGCGGGTGCGGGCCGCGGACGGGCGGCTGCGGCTGCTGGAGTTCTGGGCCGAGGACACGGCGTCCGGGGCACACCGGGTGAACGGGCTGGTCGTCGATCCGGGACCGGGACCGGCGGCCGACAGCGCGGCCGACCTGCTGCCGGACGGGGTGTTCGCCTTCGACCGGCTGGGCCTGATCACCTACGTCAATCCGCGCGCCGCCGAGCTGCTGGGACGGGCGCGCGCCGAGCTGCTCGGGCGGCCGCTGTGGGAGGCCGTGCCGTGGCTGGGCCGGTCCGCGTACGAGGACCATCTGCGGTGCGCGCTGCTGTCCACGGAGCCGGTGCACTTCCAGGCGCGGCGGCCCCGGACGGGCTTCCGCGGGACGCTGCGGCACCAGGACGACGGCGACTGGCTGGCGCTGTCGGTGCATCCGGGCCCGGACATCCTGACCTGCCGGGTGGTGCCCCTGGGCCAGGTCGCGGACACCGCGGCGGCCGCCCCCGTGGAGGACACGCCGACCGTGAACGGGGTCGCCTCGATGGCCCCGGTGTACCGGCCGATCGTGCTCGCCATCGCCCTGTCCGAGGCGGTGACGGCCCGCCAGGTCTCCGAGGTCGTGATGCGTGAGCTGCTGCCCGCGTTCGGCGGCCGCCGGCTGGCCATCTATCTGCTGCAGGAGCGGCGGCTGTACCTGGCCTGGGAGACCGGGTTCCCGAAGGGGTTCCTGGCCCCCTTCGACGGGGTGGGGCTGGACGCCCAGCTGCCGGGGGTCGAGGCGCTCACCACCGGCCGCCCGCTGTTCTTCGAGTCGATGCAGCAACTCGCCGAGGCCTATCCGGGCATCCCGCTGGACGCCACCGAGGGGGCACGGGCCTTCCTGCCGCTGATCGCCTCCGGGCGGCCGGTCGGCTCCTGCATCCTGGGCTTCGACCGGTCCCGCGGCTTCAGCGGCGAGGAGCGTACGGTGCTCACCGCGCTCGCCGGGCTCATCGCCCAGGCCCTGGAGCGGGCCCGGCGCTACGACACCGAGGCGATGCTCGCCCGGGGTCTGCAGGAGGCCCTGCTGCCGCACCGCCTGGCGTCGCATCCGCGGGTGGAGACGGCCGGGCGGTATCTGCCCGGCACGCAGGGCATCGACGTGGGCGGTGACTGGTACGACGTCGTCGAGGTCGGCGACGGACTGGCCCTGGTCATCGGCGACGTCCAGGGCCGGGGTGTGCAGGCCGCGGCGACCATGGGTCAACTGCGCAGTGCGGTACGGGCGTTCGCGCTGGGCGACCATCCGCCGGACGAGGTGATGAGCGGCACCAACCGGCTGCTGATCGATCTGGACCCGGGCCAGTTCGCCAGCTGCTGCTACATCCGGCTCGATCCGGTCACGGGGCTCGCCCGGGCCACCCGCGCCGGGCACCCGCAGCCCCTGCTGCGCCGCCCCGACGGCCGCACCGACGTCCTGGACCTGGCCGGCGGTGTGGTGCTCGGCGTCGACGCGCAGGCCCGCTATCCGGTGACGGAGTTCCGGCTGGAGCCGGGGGCCGTCCTGGCGCTGTACACCGACGGGCTGGTCGAGCGGCCGGGGGCCGACATCGACGAGGGCATCGAGGCCCTGCGCGCGGTGCTGTCCCGGGCGGGCGCGCATGCCGCCGGGCCGGGCGCCGCGCCCCTGGCCGGTGTCGCGGACGAACTCACCGACAAGGCCCGCCGGACCGCCGACCGGCCCGACGACATCGCGGTCCTGCTCACCACACGCCGCCGGGACGGCGAGTGAGCGCCTGTGTCATGTTCCGAGCGTGCGTGCCAGGCGGCGTGCGCCCGGCCGGGGACATGACACAGGCGCTGACACCCGTCGGTTGACGAAACGGCCCTCCAAGTGCGGAGATGCTCCCCGGACATCCGACGCACGACCGTGAGACGAGGGCAGGACACCCATGGCACTGCAGATCAGCGCCACCAACCCCGAACACCCCGCGCTGCTGCTCGAACTGCCGTGGCACCTGCCCCTGGAGGAGTGGCCGGAGCACCATCTGGTGCCGCTGCCGCGCGGTATCTCACGGCACGTGGTGCGCTACGCCCGTGCCGGTGCGGAGGTCGTGGCGGTCAAGGAGCTCGCCGAGCGGCCCGCGGTGCGGGAGTTCGAGCTGCTGCGGGGCCTCGACCGGATCGGCATCCCGGCGGTGGACCCGCTGGCCGTGGTGACCGGCCGCGCCGACGGCGACGGGGCGCCCCTGGAACCCGTACTCATCACGCGTCACCTCGGCGGCTCCATGCCGTACCGGGCCATGTTCGAGACCACGATGCGCCCGGCCACCATGCACCGGCTGATGGACGCGCTGGCCGTGCTGCTGGTGCGGCTGCACCTGACCGGGTTCGCGTGGGGTGACTGTTCGCTGTCCAACACACTGTTCCGGCGGGACGCGGGCGCGTTCGCCGCGTATCTGGTGGACGCGGAGACCGGGGAGCTGCACCCGAGACTCAGCGACGGGCAGCGCGACTACGACCTCGATCTCGCGCGCGTCAACATCAGCGGGGAGCTGCTGGACCTGGAGGCGTCCGGGGCGCTGCACCCGTCGGTGGACCCGATCGACTTCGGCACCGAGATCTGCGCGCGCTACCAGGGGCTGTGGCGGGAGCTCACCCGGACCTCCGTGTATCCGGCGGGCAAGTACCACTACATCGAGCGCCGCATCCGCCGCCTCAACGACCTCGGCTTCGACGTCGCCGAGATGCAGATCGAGCACTCCTCGAACGGCGACACGGTCACCTTCGTGCCCAAGGTCGTCGACGCGGGCCACCATCAGCGGCAGCTGCTGCGGCTGACGGGGCTGGACACGGAGGAGAACCAGGCGCGGCGGCTGCTGAACGACCTGGAGAGCTGGATGGCCACCCAGGACGACTACGCGCCCGGCGATCCCCTCGCGGCCCGCCCGGAGGTGCTGGCGCACCGCTGGGTCCGGGACGTGTTCCGGCCGACCGTACGGGCTGTACCGCTGGAGCTGCGCGGCCAGATGGACCCCGCGGAGCTGTACCACCAGCTCCTGGAGCACCGCTGGTACCTGTCGGAGCGCGCGCAGCACGACATCGGCCTCGACACGGCCGTCGAGGACTACCTCACGAACATCCTGCCCAAGGTCCGCGCGGGCCTGCCCGCCCCGGCCGAGGGAGAGCCGGCTCAGCAGGGCGGTACGACGGCCACCGGGCAGGGCGCGTGATGCACGAGCGCGTGGGCCACCGAGCCGATGCGTGATCCCACGGCCCGGCGGTGGGCGCGGCGTCCGGCCACGATCAGCTGGGCCCCGCCCGCCACCGACAGCAGCACCTGGGCCGCGCTGCCGATCTCCACGTGCTCGGTCACGGGCACGTCGGGGAACCGTTCCCGCCAGGGCCGCAGCGCCTCGCCGAGGGCCTGCTTCTCGTACGGCTCCAAACCGCCGGCCTCGTCGGCCAGCTTCAGCGAGCCGGGGCTGTAGCCGAACACCGGGGGCAGGCTCCAGGCCCGTACGGCACGCACCCCGGCGCCGCGTGCGGCCGCCGTCTCGAAGGCGAAGCGCAGGGCCGCGGCGCTGTCGTCGGGGGCGCCGTGCTGGCCGACGACGATCTCGCGGCCACCCGCCTCGGCCTCGGGCCGGTCGTCGAAGCGGACCAGGAGAACGGGGCGCGCGGCCTCGGCGATGACCTGCTGGCCGACCGAGCCCAGGAGGAAGCCGACGATCGCCCCGTGCCCGCGCGAGCCCAGCACGAGCAGCTCGGCCTCGGCCGCCTCGGCGACGAGGTTCTCGACGGCGCTGCCGCCCAGCAGCTGGGCGGTCACGGTGAGGCCCGGGTGGCGTGCGGCGGCGGTCCGCTCGGCCTCCCGCAGGGCTTCACGCGCCCACCGCTCCTGGGTCTCCCGGTCGGCGGCCACGGCCACGTCCTGCGGTTCCCACTGCCAGGCGTGCACGAGACGCAGGGGCAGTGCGCGGCGGACGGCCTCCCGGCCGGCCCAGGCCGCGGCGGCCGCGCTCTCCGGTGATCCGTCCACGCCTACGGTGATCGGGCGGGTCATACGGCTGCCTTTCCCTCGCTGAAGTCGATGTCGTATCGCACCTCCCCCAGTACACGGAGTGCACCTGAGTTCCGGAGCGAAACAAGCCGGACGACCATACGATGAGCGGAGCGCGAGACGCCGACAGGCTCGGCGGAGTGGGAGACGTATGGCACGGGATGCCGGTCCGGCACGGAACGTCATTCTGACCGTGGACGACGATCCGGGGGTGTCGCGGGCCGTCGCCCGCGACCTGCGCCGACGCTACGGCGAGTCGTACCGGATCGTGCGGGCGGAGTCCGGCGAGGCCGCGCTCGAAGCACTGCGGGAGCTGAAGCTGCGCGGCGATCAGGTGGCGGTGATCCTGGCGGACTACCGGATGCCGCGGATGAACGGGATCGAGTTCCTGGAGCAGGCCCTCGACGTGTATCCCGAGGCGCGGCGGGTGCTGCTGACCGCGTACGCGGACACGAACGCGGCCATCGACGCGATCAATGTGATCGATCTCGACCATTACCTGCTCAAGCCGTGGGATCCGCCCGAGGAGAAGCTCTACCCCGTCGTCGACGATCTGCTCCAGGCATGGCGGGCCGCCGGCCGGCGGTGCGTGGGCACCACGAAGGTGGTCGGGCACCGGTGGTCGGCCCGTTCGTCGGGTGTGCGGGAGTTCCTGGCGCGCAATCAGGTGCGTACCGCTGGTACTCGTCCGACGAGCCGGAGGGCCGCCGGCTGCTCGCCGCGGCCGGGACGGACGGGGAGCGACTGCCGCTCGTCGTCACCCCGGACGGTACGCCGCTGATCGCGCCCGAGGATCCGGAGCTGGCCGCGCGGGTGGGGCTCGCGACCACGCCGGCCGCCGAGTTCTACGACCTGGTCGTCATCGGCGGCGGGCCCGCCGGGCTCGGCGCCGCCGTGTACGGGGCGTCCGAGGGGCTGCGGACCGCGCTCGTGGAGCGGTCGGCGACCGGCGGGCAGGCCGGGCTCGACACCGACTGGCTGGACCAGGTCGCGGCCGCCGTGGACGAGCAGACCCTCGAAGGCGCCATACGGTGGCTCAACTACACCGTCGAGACCGAGCTGTTGATGGACGAGTCGGGGACTCCACCACCCGTATCTCCAGCCTCGTCGACGCGGCCAGGCAGTACTCGCAGCTCGACCGGGCTCCGTACCAGGTCGCCGACGTGCACGAACTCCTCGACAGCACCCTGATGATGCTGTCCGGGAAGATCGGCGAGCGGATCACCGTGGTCAAGGAGTACGACCGCGCCCTCCCCCGCATCCCGGCCTACCCGGGCGAGCTCAACCAGGTGTGGACCAACCTCATCGACAACGAGGTCGCGGCGATCGACGAGGGCGGCGGGGAGGGCACGCCGACCGTGCGCACGGCCCTCGAACACGACTGGCTGCTGGTGGAGTTCCGCGACACCGGGCCCGGGGTGCCCGCGGACATCAAGGGCCGGATCTTCGACCCGTTCTTCACCACCAAGCCGGTCGGGCAGGGCACGGGGCTCGGCCTCGACATCTCCTGGCGCATCGTCGTCAACAAGCACCACGGGCATCTCGAAGTGCGCTCCCTGCCGGGCGACACGCGATTCCAAGTGCTGCTCCCGCTGGCCGCCCCGGACCCCGACACGCCCGAGGAGGCGTCATGACCCTGCACGCGGGAATCGACCAGGCGTCCCGCCGAGCGGCCCGGGCTGCCTGGAGTGCGAGGCGGCCGACGGCTGGTGGTTCCATCTGCGGCGCTGCGCCCAGTGCGGCCACATCGGCTGCTGCGACTCCTCCCCCGCCCAGCACGCCACCGCGCACGCGCGGGAGACCGGCCATCCCCTGGTCCGCAGTGACGAGCCCGGCGAGAGCTGGTTCTGGAACTACGACACCTCCGAGTTGTACGAGTCCGGCCCCGACCTCGCTCAGCCGTCCCGCGGACCAGCCCGCCCCGGGACCGGCCGGACGCGTCCCCGCGAACTGGGCGGAGACGCTGCGGAGTTAGGCGCTCGCTCAGTCGCCGGATCTCGTGGACCATGTGGCCGGCGAGTGACCGCACGGCCGGCACGAGGCCGGCCGGTCCCCGGCGGCAACAGGACGGACTCCGGCGGCAATTGGGGAAACGGGCCGCGTCGGGCGCCGCCATAATGGTCGGGTGACCACCCCCTCCCCCACACCGGACCAGCACGTCCCCGTCGTCATCGTGGGCGCGGGGCCCGCCGGGCTGACCGTCGCCAACATCCTTCGGGCCGCCTCCGTCGACTGTGTCGTGCTGGAGGCCGAGAGCCGGGAGTTCATCGAACAGCGGCCGCGCGCGGGCTTCCTGGAGGAGTGGGCCGTGCGCGCTCTGGAGCGACGCGGGCTGGCCGACCGGATCGTCGAACGGGCGCCGACGCACCAGGAGTTCGAGTTCCGCTTCTCCGGGGAACGGCAACGGTTCCGGTACACCGAGTTCACCGGTCACCGTCACTACGTCTATCCGCAGCCGCTGCTGGTGACCGACCTGGTGCGGGAGTACGCGGACGTCCGGGGCGGCGACATCCGGTTCGGCGTACGCGATGTGGAGCTGCACGGCCTCGACGGCGGCCGGCCCTCGGTGTCGTACACCGATCCGGAGACCGGTGAACGGCGGGTTCTGCGCTGCGAGTTCGTCGCCGGGTGCGACGGCGCCCGCGGGGTGACGCGCGCGGCCGTACCGGCGGAGCACGTCATCGCCCGGCACGACCACGGGGTCGGCTGGCTCGCGCTGCTGGCCGAGGCGCCGCCGTCCTCCGACTGCGTGATCCTCGGGGTGCATCCGCGCGGCTTCGCCGGTCACATGGCCCGCAGCCCCGAGGTGACCCGCTACTACCTGGAGGTCCCACCGGGCGACGACCCGGAGAACTGGCCGTACGAGCGGGTGTGGTCCGAGCTGCGCGCCCGCCTGACGGTGGACGGCGCCCCGCCGCTCACCGAGGGGAAGCTGATCGAGAAGCGCGTGCTCGACATGCACAACTTCGTCGTCGAGCCGATGACGTACGGGCGGCTGTACCTCGCGGGCGACTCGGCGCACCTGGTGGCGCCGATCGCCGCGAAGGGAATGAACCTCGCGCTGCACGACGCGCTGCTGCTCGGCGACGCGCTCGTCGCGTACTGCGGCAAGGGGGACCACAGCGGGCTGCGCGGCTACTCGGAGGCCTGTCTGCGGCGGGTCTGGCACTACCAGGAGTTCTCGCAGTGGCTGGCCGAGCTGCTGCACGGCCCGTCGTCCGGCGATCCGTTCCGGGCGGGGGCGGCGGCCGCCCGGCTGCGACGGATCCTCGGCTCGCGCGAGGCGGCGACGAGCTTCGCCGAGCTGTTCCTCGGCAAGGACACCGACCACTAGCACCAGCTTGACAGGCGGACCGAGCCCAGCGAGACGCTGTGGAGGTCTCCTGGCGCGAGCGTGCGCCGAAGCACACATCGCAGCGCCTCGCCGGCAGCGAACGGGGTTGGCCGACCTCGCCGGCAGAAGCCCCCTACTTGTGCCCGGCTCACCTGCGTTCTACTGTCAGGGCAGTCGTACAGATCGACTGTTCAGGGCAATCGTCCTGACGGGAGGAATGCCATGGTCTCTTCGGCGGCACAAGGGCGCGAGGTACGGCAGCGGTTGCTGTCCGCTGCGGCCGAACTCATCCCCGAGCGCGGCTGGACCGCGGTGAGTACACGCGTCCTGGCCGAACGCGCCGGGGTGACACCAAGCGTGGTGCACTACCACTTCCCGTCCTTGAAGGCGCTGCTGAACGAGGCTGTGGTCGGCGCCATGCAGCAGGTGCTGGCCGAGCTGGACGCCTTCCTCGACGCCGCGCGCACCCCGGCCGACGCAGTCGATGCGATGCTCGCGTCGGTGGACCGTTACACCGGGGCGGATCCGCTGTCGCTGCTGTTCACCGAGACGTACCTGGCAGCCACTCGGGACGAGCAGCTGCGCCGACAGGTCGCCGACGTGGTCGAGGGGTTCCGGCAGCGGTTCGGCCGCCGGCTGGGTGAGCGGGGAGTGGCCGCGCCCGAGGAGACCGCCGCCGCTCTGGTGGCCGCGGTCGACGGACTGCTGCTGCAACGCGGGCTGGGTGTCGCCCCGGACACCGGGCCGATGGGGGCCGTCCTGCGCAGGCTCGTCGGTTGAGCACGGCAGGCGTGACGACCAGCGTCACCGGCGTCCATTGAAGATCGAGGGAGCGTAGTCATGGAGATCGTCAAGAGGGTTCGACCGCCGACAGGTGTGAAGCGGCTGCTCTTCCGGCTGCCGATCCATCTCTACCGGATGGGTCTGGGATGGCTGTTCGGCCGTCGCATCATGCTCGTCAACCACATCGGCAGGGCCACCGGCAAGCGGCGCCAGGTCATCCTGGAGGTCGTCGACCACGATGCCGACGAGGGCAGTTACGTGGTCGCGTCCGGGTGGGGACCTACCGCCGCGTGGTACCGCAACGTGCTCCACACGCCGGACGTCACCATCCAGGTCGGCCGGCGCACAATGCCGGTGAGGGGCGTGCCGCTCCCCGCGGACGAGGGGGCGGAGATCTTCGCCCGGTATGCGGCCCGGCACCGTGTGGCGGCCAAGCTGCTCCTTCCCCGGCTGATGGGCTTCTCGGTCGACGGTTCGGAGGCGGACTTCCGGAGCGTCGGGGAGCGTATCCCCTTCGTTCGGTTCATCCCGCGGACCTGAGCTCGGCCCTGTCGGGGATCTTGGGGCCGGGCACCTGGTACCCGGCGGCGAAGCCGAGCACGTCGGTGCGGGCCACCCTCAGGCCTTACAGCCGATGTCTTGCCTGGGCGCCGCACCGACGGCGGGCGCCGGGATGATCGGACCTGGTTGTCGCGCTGAGCGGGCCAGGCGAAGTCCGGGGCGCGGGGCTGTGTACATATGCGGCTCCGCCGCGGGGCGTGACCAGCCACGACGGACCCGCAGATGAGGCACCGGACTTCCAGCGGAGCGCTTAGCCTGAATCCACCGACGAAACCGGGTCCGCGCAGCTTTCGTCCAAGTCAGCGGCCAGATCGAGCCACTCCGCGCCTTCACCTCCCAGGTGGAGATCGATTACCCCCCGAAGGGCCGGTGACCTGGGAAGACGTAGGCCGCCCTTCATGGGCATCGGTGGATTCAGGCTTAGTTGCGGACGAGCAGGACGACACCGGCCGTCACGGCACCGAGTACCAGCGCGGCGATTCCGTACGCGGGTCGGTGGGTACGCAGGACGGGCAGGAAGCGGTCGGCGGCGAAGCGGCCGGGCCCGGCCAGCACCAGCGCGGCGGCACCGGCGGCCACCAGGACGTCGAGCTCCACTCCCCCGTCCTGGTCCATCATGAAGAAGCCGCCGGCCCAGTTCACGGCCATCGCGTTGAGCATCGTCCCGAAGACGGCGGCCCCGGCCAGCGGAGTGAGCAGGCCGAGGGCGAGGCCCAGCCCGCCCAGGGTCTCGGTGAGCCCGGCGACGAGCGCCATGGTCCTGGCGGCCGGGAAACCGCTCAGTTCGAAGAACTGGCCGGTGCCCTCGATGCCGCCGCCCCCGAACCAGCCGAACAGCTTCTGCGTGCCGTGCCCGATCAGGAGGAAGCCCAGCGCGAGGCGCATGACGAGCAACGCCACGTCATGGTTCGGCGAAACGTTTTCCCCTGCGGCGGAGGAGGAGTGACGGGAAGTGACAACGCCGGTGTCGAGCAGGGAGGTCATAGGCGACGGCCTTTCGGAGTGCATAGTTGAACTTTCAAGTGGCACTTTGACCCTAACAGATGCTCCAAATTTCTAACAACCACGCCGAGGGGCGCCCCGCGAGCACCCGAGCCCGTGGTCGTCCGGCTCGACATTGACACCGCCGGGCAGCTCCTTCCGCAGCTTCCCTCTCTCCTAACGCCGACGGCGTGCCGGTGGGTCCGGCACGCCGTCGAGTCAACGTCGAGTCAGCTCAGCAGATCCGCCAGACGGCGCCACGCCGGCCGGGGGAGGGCGTCGCGCGGTCCGTCGTCGACGACCTGCAGGGCGACATGGTCGGCGCCGGCCGCGTGGAAGGCGTCAATGCGCGTGCGGATGCGGTCGTCGTCGCCCCAGGCGTAGACCGCGTCGATCAGGCGGTCGCTGCCGCCGTCCGCGAAGTCGTCCTCGGTGAAGCCGAGGCGCAGGAAGCTGTTGGTGTAGTTCGGCAGGCCGAGATAGAAGGAGAGGTAGTCGCGGGCGATGGTGCGGGCGCGGTCCGGGTCCGTCTCCAGGACGACCTTCAGCTCCGGTGCCAGCAGCGGGGAATCGCCCAGTGTCTCGCGGGCCTGGGCGGTGTGCTCGGGGGTGACGAGGTACGGGTGCGAACCGGCGGCCCGGTCGCGCGACAGCTGCAGCATCTTCGGGCCGAGCGCGGCCAGGACCCGCCGCCCGGCAGGCACCCCGGCGGCGTCCAGGGCGTCCAGATAGCCGACCATGGCCGCGTACGGGCGGCGGTACCGGTCCGCGAGCTTGGCGTGGCTGACGCCGAGGCCGAGCAGGAAGCGGCCGGGGTGGGCCGCCTCCAGCTCGGCGAAGCCGGCCGCGCTGTCGGTGGCGTCGTACTGCCAGATGCTCTGGATACCGGTGGCCACGGTGAGCCGGGAGGCCGCCTCGACAAGAGGTGCGGCATGCCCGGCCGCGCTGTTGCCGCCCAACCAGACGGCGCCGAAGCCGAGTTGCTCCAGTTCGGCCGCGGCCTCGGCACGTTCGCCGCGCCCTGCCGGGTCCTCGGAGCGCAGACCGGCGCTCCAGACGCCGTACCGTCCGACGGTCTCCTTCAGGGTGCCGCTGCCGCGTTCCGGGGTCGTGACGTCGTTCATGGGTTCCGGTTCCCTCCGTGCTCGGCGCCGTGCCGAGGCTGCCGTGGCGACTGGTACAGCAACTGCCAACCGGAGGACCCCTCAAGATAATTCCGCCCCCGGTCATGCGTCGCGGCAACCGTCCCGCCGCATCAGCCGACCGATCCCAACCCAGCCAGTCGCTCGCGCGCCGGCCGACGGGGTGAAGGCTGCCACCAAGTCCTCGGTGGCGTACGGCACTCCGCCCCGGAGGACCGAGACCGTACGGACGAGGCTGCGGAAGTCCGTGAACGGGTCGCCGTCGACGATCGTGAGGTCGGCGAGCCTGCCCGGCTCGACCGTGCCGAGATCACGGTCGAGGCCGAAGAGGCGGGGGGGCAGGACGGTCGCGGTGCGCAGTGCCCGGGCCGGGGACAGACCGCCCCGGTACAGGGCGCGCCGGCCAAGGTGGAGGGCGAGGCCGACGGGGACGAGGGGCTGGTCGGTGCCGAGGGCCACGATGCCACCGGTGGCCAGGACGCGTCGGTAGATGTCGGTCTCCGTGCGCAGGGTGGCGAGTTGGGCCAGAGTCGGCGGCACGGTCCCGGACCGGCGTACGGCGGCTGCGTCCCACGGGGGCGTCACCGCAGTGACGCGGGGGTCGTCGGCGAGGGAGGGGTCCGCGCCGAGGAGCGGCGCGGCGGTGAACGGGGCGGCGGTGAACGGGGTGGCGACGAGGGAGAAACGGACGCCTCGCGCGCTGTAGCTCTCGACGCTGCTGGGGAACCGACGAGCCCTCACGTAGCCACGGCGTACGGGTGCGGGCTTCGGTCAGCATCCTGTCGAGCTGAGCCGGGCCGCACGTGGCTTTCTGGCCGGTGGTCTTGTTGTGCAGGTGTACGGCCCTGGACTTGTCGACACATTCGTTCCACACCCACCGGCATCGGTCCGCACTGACCCTGTCGGGCGCGCCCGACACACCGTGGCGCGTCCTACGTCACCGGTGTGACGTGCATCCTCGGGGGTTCAACCCGCCATGTCCGGAGGGGGCGTGACGGTCCCGGGTGCTTCGAGTCGCAGTTCGACCTCGACCTCCTGGTCACCGGCGATGTGGCCCACTTCGTGGACGGCGAAGTTCTCCTCCAGCACGCGCCGCAGCCGCCGTACGGCGAGGGGGCTGCCCTGGACCTCGGCCATGACCGGTCCCGTCAGCGGTTCGGGGTGGGGCACGTTCCCGGTTTCGCCGGAGAGGTCGAAGGTGCCGGTCCACACGGTGGGGCGGTCCCAGGGGGTCTCGTGCGGTTCGTCGTGGGCGCCGCGGTCGGAGGCGAATTGCGTGCACAGGGCGGCGAACAGGCGTCCGGCGTCCTCGGCGGAGCAGTCACTGACGACGACCTGGACGTGTGACACGGGAAGCCGGGGCAGAGTCACGGGGTCCTCCCTGGTCTGGATACCTGATCCGGATACCCGTTCTGAACGCGTGTCCTGGACGCGTGCTCCGAAGGCGATCTCGACGGCACGATCCGGGTACCCCAGGGATGCGGCCGAAACAGGCCGGTGCATGCCGGTCCCCTGCCCCCGTGCCGCTCTGCATGCCCTGGTCAACACGGCCCGTCGGCTATGTTGAGTGGTCGTGGGAGACGAAGAAGGCGCTCGGGTGCCATCGCCGCAGCAGGCACGCGCACAGGCATCTGCGATCACCTCGGGTCGGACGGCCCCCGGGGAGGAAGCGGCCCCCACGTCCCGGCTCAGGGAGCTGTTCGACGGGCCCCGGCTCTCCCCGGGGCAGCGGCGGATCGCCCAGTACCTGATCGAGCACATCACCGAGGCCGCGTTCCTGTCGATCACCGATCTCGCGGAGCGCGTCGGGGTGAGCCAGCCCTCGGTCACCCGGTTCGCCGCCGCCGTGGGCTTCAGCGGTTACCCGGCCCTGCGGGAGAGGCTCCAGGCCATCGCCCTCAGCACCCTCGGCAGCGCGCCCGGCGGCTCGCTCGCGGAGGACACGGAGTACCGCAGCAATGAACTCCAGGCAGCGGTGGACGCCGAGATCACCAACCTGGAGAACCTGCGGCGCGACTTCGCCGACCCGGACCAGGTGATCGAGGTCGGGCGGGCTCTGTCGCGGTCGACGCCGCTGACGGTGCTGGGGCTGCGGATCTCCGGGGCGCTGGCCGAGTACTTCGGGTACGCCGCACGCCGTATCCATCCGGACGTACGGCTGGTGACGCGGGGCGACACCGTCGCATACGACGCGCTACTGCAGTCGCGGGAGGCAGGGGGCACCTGGGTGCTGGCCTTCTCGATGCCGCGGCACGCCCACGAGACGCTCACCGCCCTGCAGGTCGCCCGGGGCGCGGGGCTGAAGGTCGCCCTGGTCACCGACCTGGGGCTCGGCCCGCTCGCGGACGGGGCCGACGTCGTCTTCGCCACCGGAACCGGCTCCCGTCTGGTCTTCGACTCCTACTCGGCGCCCGTCGTCATGTCCGCGGCGCTGCTCCAGGCCATGACCGACGCCGACCCCGAGCGCACGCAGGCCCGGCTGGAGGAGTACGAGCAGAGCGCCGAGCAGCACCAGTTCTTCCTGCGAGACTGAAGCGCTCCACGGGGGCGGGAGGCCCGTCCGGCGCATCCCTCTTCAGCACCGCATCACAGGATTATTCACACCATGTCCAGCATGAATTTTTTCATGTCCTTGCAAACTCATCGGTATATATAAATACTGCTCGCGGGTCGTGACCCGGTGGGACGCCGGGACACGTCGTCCGCCCGGGACCGTCCGCTCCTGCCCGCCACGGCGCCCCGGGCGTGGTGGCCCCGGTCATCCCCTAGGCCGGGGCCACCCGGACTCCCCACCCCTGGCGTCGATGTAAGACCGGAGCGATGATCATGGCCCTCACCTACTCGCCGATCAGCTCGGACTGGCCGTGT
This sequence comes from Streptomyces sp. NPDC002845, assembly GCF_053591955.1. NCBI lineage: Bacteria > Bacillati > Actinomycetota > Actinomycetes > Kitasatosporales > Streptomycetaceae > Streptomyces > Streptomyces sp. NPDC002845. The sequence goes on from NZ_JBSFUU010000036.1 coordinate 22,622, forward strand.
CAGGTCAAGACACCCGGCAGTTACGACTGGGAGCGGTCCGCGGCCAAGTGGCTGCGCGAGTTGGTGCCGGCCCGCTACGGCAGCTATCCGGCGATGATGCGTCACCCCGTACTGCTCGCCCGGCACGCGCAGATCCAGGTCCAGCACGAGATCCGGGTCGCTCGCACGGCCCTGCAGACCGCGCGGGCCGAGCTGCCCGGGCTCGGGCTCACCGAGTCGGTCATCGAGCACACGATCAAGATGTACGCGGCGGAAGTGATGCAACTCAACCACATCGCCCGGAGTATTCGGGCGGTGAGTCAGGCGCTGGTGGACAGCAACCTCGCGCGGGCCGGGCAATAGGAACCGTTGCGCAAGCGGGCCGGACAATAGCAACCGTTGCGCAATAGGAACCGTTGTCGTGGGAAGACCTAGGTCGTGGATTCCTGGGCGTGGGTCGTCGTCGTTGCCGTGGTGCTCGCCGCCGTTGTTCTCGGCATAGCGGTCGTGTTGCTGCTGCGGCTCGTACGGACGCGGCGCGAGTTGCGACGTGCCGGGTTGCCGACCGGGCCGCGGTGGGTGTTCTGGGGTGCCGTGCTCTATCTCGTACTCCCGGCCGATCTGCTGCCCGATCCCGTGTACCTGGACGACATCGGGGTTCTGCTGCTGGCGCTCAGGTCGATGCGGGCCGCGCGGGACGAGGACGCGGGAACTGTCCTGCGCGAGTGAGACGTTGTCCGGCTGACGGTCAACCCGACAGGCGGCACGTATGAGCGATCTGGTTCCCGGGGGCAATCTGCCCCTGCCCGGCAGCACCCTGACACTCCGGGTGCCGGGGCCCTTCGACGTGTCCGCGCTCATCACCGACGACAGCGGGAAGGTGCGCGGGGACGGCGACTTCGTGTTCTACAACCAGCCGGCCGCACCCGGGGCCCGCCTCCTCGGCGACGGGCTCACCGTCGATCCGCCGGCGCTGCGGAACGGGGCGAGCCGCGTCACCCTGGTCGTCAGCCCCGCCGACCCCGGCACTCCGCTCGGGCAGTTGCCCACGCCGACGCTGCACGTCACCGGGCCCGGCGGACGCCTCGTCGCCCGGTTCACCCCGCCCCGGCCGGAGCGGGAGACCGTGCTGCTGCTCGCGGAGGTCTACCGCCGGGGTCCCGGCTGGAAGCTGCGGGCCCTGGGGCAGGGGTACGCGGAAGGGCTGGCGGGCATCGCTCGGGACTTCGGGGTCGACGTCCTGGAGGAGGCCGAGCCGACGGGCAGTGTGGCAGCGGGCTCACAGCCACGTCCGGTGGGCTCACAGCCGCATCCGGGTGCCGCACCCGCGCCCACCGCCGCGGACAGCCGCCGGGTGCCAGGAGCGGGGCCCGGCCGACGTGGCCTGCGGTTGCCGAGAGCGGTGACCGGTCTGCGGGGCTTCGGCAGGCCGGGAGCCACGGCGGAACCGGCCCACTCCCCCATCTCGCGTTCCGTCCCGCGGCAGGACAGCTCCCGGATGCCGGGCCCCGTGCCCGACCCGGACGGTCTGCTCGGGCTTGTCAACTCCGCGCGGGCCTCGGCCGGTTCGCCTCCCGTCGTACTCGACGCACGGCTCACGGCGGCCGCGCGGGAGCACGCCGCCCGGATGGCCGCGCGGGGGCGCCTCACCGCCGAAGGGCCGGACGGGGTCTCCATGTACCAACGGCTCACCGCGGGCGGATACGCGTACCTCACCGTCGGCGAGCACCTGGTCTCCGGCCCGCGGACGCCGGCCGAGTTCGTGGAGTACTGCCTGTCGGCCGAGCAGTCCCGCGCCACACTGTGCGAGCCCGCGTTCAGCGAGGCCGGGGTGGGGTACGTCGCCGAACCGCGCTCCGGGACCGTGTACTGGACGGCGTTGTGGGCCCGGCCCTTCACCCCGGCAGGGCTGGAGCGGACGGCCGCCGAGGTCATAGCGCTCACCAACGCCGAGCGGGCCGGGGCGGGTCTGCCGCCGCTTGCCGCCGACCCGTACCTCACCACCGCGGCGCAGGCGCACAGCGCCGACATGGTGGCCCGTGCCTTCTACTCGCACACCTCTCCCGACGGCAGCGAGCCCTGGCACCGGGCGGCCGCCGCGGGCTCCACCCGGCGCACGATCGGTGAGAACATCGCCTGCGGTCAGCGCTCCCCCGCCGAGGTCGTCCGCGGCTGGATGGACAGCCCCGGCCACCGGGCCAACATCCTCAAGCCCGACTTCACCCACATAGGCATCGGCTTCGCCGGAGGCGGATCGGCGGGCACGTACTGGACACAGCTGTTCGGCGCCTGAGGCCTCCGGCGTGCGCCCCCTTCAGGCCGAGTTGGGCACGCGCTCGCGGCAAGGTGCAGGGTGTAGGGGGTGGCAGATTCATCACGCGCTCTTCCCCAGCAGTTCGTCGAGATCCCGTACGACGTGGTCGGCGCCGTGCGCGCGCAGTGCGTCCGCCTGGTCGGCGCGGTCCACGCCGACGACGTATCCGAAGTGGCCCGAGCGCCCGGCGTCCATGCCGGCCAGGGCATCCTCGAACACGGCGGCCCGGGACGGTTCGGCGCCGAGGTCGCGGGCGGCGGCGAGAAAGGTGTCGGGGCGGGGTTTGCCGGGCAGCCGCCGTTCGGCGGCGATGACACCGTCGATGCGTACGTCGAACAGGTGCTCCACTCCGACCGAGCGCAGGATGCCCTGGCAGTTGGCGCTGGAGGAGACGACGGCGGTGCGCAGACCGTGGGCGCGGACGGCCTCGACGTAGCGCAGGGTGCTGTCGTACGCCTCGACGCCCTCGGTGCGGATCAGGTCCAGCAGCAGTTCGTTCTTGCGGTTGCCGATGCCGTGGACCGTCTCGGCGTCGGGCGGGTCGTCGGGGCCGCCCTCGGGGAGTTCGATGCCGCGGGAGGCGAGGAAGGTGCGGACGCCGTCGGCGCGGGGCAGGCCGTCCACGTACTCGTCGTAGTCCGTGACGTCGTCGAAGGGCCGGAAGTCCGCGCCGTCACGTGCTCGCAGAAAAGCGTCGAACGTCCGCTTCCACGCGGCCGCGTGGACGACGGCGGTCTTGGTGATGACCCCGTCGAGGTCGAAGAGGCAGGCCAGGATGGACTTGGGCAGACCGAGCTCGGTCATCTCTGTCATACGGTCCACGATCCCCCAGCGGCCCGGTCCGGCGGGCGCGGCCGGGGTGTCTGGCGTTGGTCATTCTCCGCGCCAGACAGGGGCGCGTTTCTCGGTGAAGGCGCGGGCGCCTTCGCGGGCGTCGGCCGAGTCGAGGACGGGGGCGGTGATCTGCCGTTGCCGGGCGTACGCCTCGGCGTCGAGGTAGCCGCGGGACATCGACACGACCTGCTTGGACGCGCGGACCGCGAGCGGGCCGTTGGCGGCGATGCGGGCGGCCAGTTCGCGGGCGCCCATGAGGGCGTGGGCGGCCTCGGCGGTCAGCGGGTCGCCGGTGAGCGCGGCCTCCATGGCCAGCTGGTACGGCAGCGCCTTCGGCAGCCGCAGCAGTCCGCCGGCTGTCGCGGCCAGGCCGCGTTTGACCTCGGGCAGCCCGAACCTGACGCCGGGCGCGGCGACGATCAGGTCCGCGGCCAGGGCGAGTTCGCAGCCGCCGACCAGCGCCCAGCCCTCGACGGCGGCGATCAGCGGTTTGCTCGGAGGCCGTTCGGTGATTCCGGCGAAGCCACGCTCTTCGATCGAGGGGCGCTCGCCGCGGAGGTACGCCTTGAGGTCCATGCCCGCGCAGAACGTGCCGCCGGCTCCGGTGAGGACGCCCACGACGATGTCGGCGCGTGCGTCCACTTCGTCCATCGCCCGGGCGAGCAGCCCCGCCACCTCGGAGTCGATCGCGTTGCGGACCTCGGGACGGTTGATCGTGACGACGGCGACGCCGTCGGAGAAGTCGGTCAGCACACGGCTCACGGTGCGGTCCCCTCGGCTCTGGGCGGGTGTGCTCGAACTCTGGTTCACCTACTTATCGCTCGCTGAGATACGGGCCACGCCGACGGCTGCACAGACCCCGACCGAGTCGCTGGGAGTGAATTCCATGGCCGATGCCGTCATTGTCGACGCCGTCCGCACCGCCTCCGGCAAGGGCAAACCCGGAGGTGCGCTCTCCGGGGTGCATCCGGCCGAGCTGCTGGCGACCGTGCTGCGGGCCCTGCTCGACCGCAACGACCTCGATCCCGCGACGGTCGACGACGTGATCACGGGCTGCGTCTCACAAAGCGGGGAACAGGCCCTCAACATCGGGCGGACCGCGCTGCTGGCCGCCGGGTTCCCTGAGTCGGTGCCCGCGACGACGGTCGACCGGCAGTGCGGTTCGAGTCAGCAGGCCCTGCATTTCGCGGCACAGGGGGTCCTCGCGGGCGCGTACGACGTCGTTGTCGCGTGCGGGGTGGAGTCGATGAGCCGGGTGCCGATGTTCAGCAGTACGCAGGGCGGCGATCCGTACGCCCCGCTGGCCACGCGCTACCCGGAGGGGCTGGTCGCTCAGGGGATGAGTGCCGAACTCGTCGCCTCGCGGTGGAAGTTGGGCCGCCAGGAGCTGGACGGGTTCGCGGCGCGTTCGCATCGGCGGGCCGCGGCCACGGCGGCATCCGGTGGATTCGACGGGGAGATCGTCCCGGTCGGCGGCCACTCGGTCGACGAGACCGTCCGTCCGGCGACCACGGCGGAGGGTCTGGCCGGACTGAGCCCGGCCTTTGCCGATCCCGTGCTCGGCGAGCGGTTCCCTCAGATCGGGTGGTCGATCACCGCGGGCAACTCCTCACCCCTCACCGACGGCGCGTCAGCCGCGCTCGTCATGAGCGGGGAGCGGGCCGCTGCTCTGGGGTTGCGGCCGCGGGCCCGCTTCCACTCGTTCGCGGTGGTCGGCTCCGATCCGTTGCTGATGCTGACCGGGGTGCTCGCGGCGACCGAGAAGGTGCTCGCGCGGGCCGGGCTCACGCTGTCCGCGGTCGACGCGTACGAGGTCAACGAGGCGTTCGCACCCGTACCGCTTGTCTGGCAGCGGGAGTTCGGTGCCGATCCCGAGCGGCTCAACGCGCGGGGTGGTGCCATCGCTCTGGGGCATCCGCTCGGGGCGTCGGGTACGCGGCTGTTGGCCACGCTTCTGGGGCAGTTGGAGGCGAGTGGCGGGCGGTTCGGGTTGCAGACGATTTGCGAGGGTGGGGGGATGGCCAACGCGATGGTTGTTGAGCGGCTCTGAGGGTGGCCGGGGCGTGGGCTTCCGTCACGGTTGTTGGTCGCCCCCGCCGCCCCTATCCGTTCCCGTCCCGGGGCTGCCGCCCCTTCGACCCCGCCTGGGGACACTCCGTCAAAGCCACTTCATGAGGCGTTCGGTGGCCATACTCACGGCGAAATCCCGACTGTGGCGTCGGCCCGGAGGCCAGCACCGTTTCCTTCCCGAAAACCGGGGTGACCGGTTGGCGGGCCACCGGCGCTCTGACGGTGTTTCCCGCCGCGGTGGCCCTGGCCGGTGCCGTGCGGTGGCTGACGGGCCTCGGGGGCGAGAACGAGCAGCCGACGTCCAGGGGCGGAGGAGAGCTGTGTCACCTGGCCGCCGCTGGCTGAGACGGGTGCAACGGGTGGGGTCGGCTTGGGTACGGAAGGGCTTGGCGCTGCGGCTCAGGGGTTCTCCTCCCGGCCGCTTCCTCGTCCCCAAGGAGTCGTCCCCAAGGAGCGGCATTCCGGCGGCATGGAGCGGACTGCAGGCGTCAGGGCATTCTCCCGGGCCTGGCTCACGCGCGGAAAGGCCGCCCCACCCCGCTACGTCCGTGGTCGGGGAAGGGCGGCCGGTCCGGTCTAGTGGCTGCCGGTCAGCTGGCCGGCGAGGCGCCCGTGCATGTCGGCGCTGGGCTTGTTCAGGCCGATGATGGTGACCTTCTTGCCGCGCTGGGCGTACTTGGTCTCGACCGCGTCCAGGGCGGCCACGGAGGAGGCGTCCCAGATGTGGGCGTCGGAGAGGTCGATGACCACGTCGTCCGGGTCGCCCTTGTAGTCGAACTGGTAGACGAGGTCGTTGGAGGAGGCGAAGAAGAGTTCGCCGGTGACCGCGTAGACGACCTGGTTGCCGTCGGGGTCGACGACACCGGAGACGTTGACCATGTGCGCGACGCGCTTGGCGAAGACCACCATCGCGGTGATGCAGCCGACGACGACACCGATGGCGAGGTTGTGGGTGGCGACCACGCACGCCACGGTGACCACCATGACGGTCATCTCGCCGAGCGGCATCCGCTTGAGCGTCTTCGGGGCGATGGAGTGCCAGTCGAAGGTGGCCACCGACACCATGATCATGACGGCGACCAGGGCGGCCATCGGAATGTCGGAGACGACCGGGCCGAAGGCGATGCACAGGAGCATCAGGAACACGCCGGACAGGAATGTCGACAGGCGGGTACGCGCGCCGGACACCTTCACGTTGATCATCGTCTGGCCGATCATGGCGCAGCCGCCCATGCCGCCGAAGAAGCCGGTGACGATGTTGGCGATGCCCTGGCCGACGGACTCGCGGGTCTTGTTGGAGTGGGTGTCGGTGATGTCGTCGACCAGTTTGGCCGTCATCAGCGACTCCATCAGGCCGACCAGCGCCATCGCGAAGGCGTACGGGGCGATGGTGGTCAGCGTGTCCATCGTGAACGGCACGTCCGGCAGGCCCGGGACGGGCAGGGAGGACGGCAGCTCGCCCTTGTCACCGACGGTCGGCACCGCGATCGCGGCCGCCACGGTGATCACGGTGAGGATGACGATGGAGACCAGCGGGGCCGGGACCACCGTGGTGACCTTCGGGAAGAACACCATCAGGGCGAGACCGCCGGCAACCAGCGGGTAGACCATCCACGGCACGTCCGTCAGCTCCGGCACCTGCGCCATGAAGATCAGGATGGCGAGGGCGTTGACGAAGCCGACCATCACGCTGCGCGGCACGAACCGCATCAGCTTGGCGACGCCGAGCGCGCCCAGGACGACCTGGAAGACGCCGGCGAGGATGACGGCCGCGATCAGGTAGCCGAGGCCGTACTCGTGGTTGAGCGGGGCGATGACCAGGGCGATCGCGCCGGTCGCAGCGGAGATCATCGCCTTGCGGCCGCCCACGACCGAGATGACGACCGCCATGGTGAAGGACGCGAACAGACCGACCGCCGGGTCGACCCCGGCGATGATCGAGAAGGAGATCGCCTCGGGGATCAGGGCCAGGGCGACGACCAGACCCGCCAGCACCTCGGTGCGCAGGACCTTCGGGGAGTCGAGCCAGTCCGGCCTGGACAGGCGGAACTTGGGGGCTGCGGACAGCGGTGAGGACATGCAACCGTTTCTGTTCAGGCGGATGCGCCACCAGCGGGCGGACGCGTCCACGTCGTACATGACTCCGCGCACAGCAAGGAGCGGAATCCCTCGGTGACCCGGCCACTTCAACGGGGCCCAGCCGATCTGCAAGGCAGCCGTCCGGCTGCCGGTCGGGCATCATGGCCCGGAAGTCTTCGGATGCCATCGGGGGCCCGGTGAGGGCCCGCGCCATGGCGTTCACTCGTGCCGTCACTCTCGACGGCGGCGGCGAACACGTGGAGACTCTACCCTGACGTGAGGGCAGGGTGCGACTTGCGGCATGTGAAACGCAGGTAAACACCCGCCAAGATCCTGTGATTCATCTCACGTAAGCTGTGGTGCTTTACGGATTCGAAAATCGAAGGAAACAACGAAGGGGATCATGGGGCGATGACGGATCAGCGGCAGATGCAGATCGGCGAAGTGGCCGAGCGGACCGGTTTGTCGCTGCGCACCATCCGCCACTACGAGGAAGTGGGCCTGGTGATCCCCTCGGCCCGCAGCAAGGGCGGCTTCCGGCTGTATACGGAAGCCGACGTCGAGCGCCTGATGGTGATCCGCCGGATGAAGCCGCTGGACTTCTCCCTGGAGGAGATGCGGGACCTGCTGGACATCACCGACCGGCTCGCCGCCACCGACGACCGACCCGTCGGCGAGGAGCTCGAACGCCTGCGAGAACGGCTGGACTCCTACCGGAAGGTGGCCGACGCCCGCTGCGAGACCCTGCGGGCCCGGCTGGAGATGGCCGAGGACTTCGCCACCACGCTGCGCCGCCGCCTGCAGGCAGATGTGGCAGATGCCCGCTCGGCCACCTGAGCCGTTCCGGTCACGATGCGGGTGAGCAGCGCGGCCCGTGGCAGACCGCGCCGCTCGATGCCATCCGGCCGCATGCCGGTCAGCCGCCTGCGGCTCCCGGCACCTCTTCGGTGACGCCGTTCAGTTCAGAGGCCGGATCGCTGCCGTACGGACGGGTGATGACCTCCAGGCCGTGACCGGCCGGATCCATGAAGTACACCCCCCGCCCGCCGTCGTTACGGTTGATCCGGCGCGGATGCCTGCCGTGCGGGTCGGCCTGGATGGGGATCTCGGCCGCGACGAGCCGCGTGAGGACCTGGTCGAACTCATCCTCGGAGACGAGGAACGCGTAGTGCTGCATGGGGATGTCGATATCGACGGTCGCGAAGTCCAGCGTGACGCCGTTGGCGGTCGTCACCGGCAGGAACATCCCGGCCGGCTCCTCGACCTCCAGCCCCAGGATCTCGGCGAGGAAATGAGCGGACTTCTCCCGGTCGCGGGTGAGAACGATGGTGTGGTTGAACTCGACTGACACTGGTCAATGCCTCCACGGGCATCTCCGCGGCGCCTCCATGCCTCACCCGGCCGGTGACCGACACGCGATGCCGCGCCAGGGATCGTAGACACCCTTCTCCAGCGGCGTCGAGCGGTTTTCGGTCGGCCTGCCCTGCTCTTCGGAGCGCACGTCGAGTGCCGTGACGCCGTGCAGCGTCAGGCGCAGAAAGTGACGGCGCTGCCCCTCGCCGACGGTGCGGTGAGGCGCACCAATCCTGTGCAGCCCGGCGGCCGGGCGCTGCTGGCCGGTGCCGTGTTCCCCGCCGGGATCGAACGCATCGAGTCGAGTGGAGCGGCTCGGGTTGAATGCGACGGTCATGGCACCTGCCCTCGACAACCGGGGGTGCGGTCGAGACGTTCCTGCGGGCCGCCGAGAGACCCCGGGCCGACAGCGAGCTGCGGCATGAACACGGCCAGGGCTCGGCTCCCCCTCCGGCTTCGGGGATGGGACTCAACTCCGTGCTGCGGATGCCCTGTTCGGCCAGACCTGTGCGCAGCAGCCGGGCTCACTCCCGATCGCCGCGGTTCCAGCCGCGCACGGTGCCCCACGTGCGGCGCGCGGCCGGGAGGGTATCGGCGAGGTGTGCGGCGGCGGCCAGGAGGCGCTCGGTCCCTGGCGCGTCCCAGGCGGATCCGGCGTCGGGGGACGAGGTCGAAACCGAGGACAGCATGCGGGCTCCTTGCGCGCTCGGGACGGACCGGACCGGCGGCGTCGGGAAGGCGGCCCGCAGCCGCGCCGGGGGCGTACGGGCCCGCGAGACCTGCGTGTCAGGACAGGAGTTGGCCTCGCGGGCTGCGGCCGACGGCCGCTTCGGAACGACGGCCCCGCGGCCCCGCCTCTGTGGCCCGAGGCGGGACGAACGACGGCGCTCCGACCGTTCATCTCTAACCTAACGCGAGAGTCTGGCCGGTGTGAAGCAGTCACCACGCTGGATGAAGAGGATCTGAACCTTACGCCAGGACAGAGTTGTGGGCTCCGGTGGATTCATTGGACAGGTCCCCCGGCACGGCAGCCCCGGGCAGGTCCTCCATGTGTTCATGGCTCTGGGCTGCTCCCGTTCGTGGCGCTGCGCTGCTCAGCGGAGGCCGGCGGCCGGGTCGGAGGCGAGCCAGCCGCGGGCGCCCCAGAAGTCGACGGCTCGGCAGATCGTGCTCACACACCGCTGGGCGCGGTCGCTGCCGTCACCCCAGTGCCCGAGGCCCCACTCGGCGAGCCGGTCGGCGGCGCCGTCCTCCTCCAGCACGGTCAGCCGGTTGTGGGAGCCGAGATGGGTGCCCAGCAGCAGCATCGCGGTGGCATCGGCCTGCCCGGAGGACTCGCCCATGAACGCGGCGATGGCCTGCCGGACCGTGGGCACCATGGACGGCGACGGCGCGGCCTTCGGCCGGGGCGGCCGCGGGCGCGCCGGGGCGCGTGGCGCGGGTGAACCCTTCGCGGCCGGGGCCGGTTTGGCCGCGACGGCGGGAGTGGGTTCAGGAGTGGGTGCGGGCGCCGCCCGGGGCGGTGCAACGGGCGCCTCTCGGCTCTGGGCGGCACCGAGACAGGCTGCGACGTAGTCGCTGGGCACGGGGACGTTCTGAGAGATGGAGGTTTCCAGTGCCTCGGCATCGCAGCTGCGGCACAGCGGGAGTTCGCGCCAGCCGATGATGGACAGCTGGGTGCCCCGCGAGTGCCGGGTCATGGCCTGCGGGCGGTGGACGATGTCCTGGCCGCCGCAGTCGGCACAGCGCACGCCACCGCGCATCCATTGCGCGTCGCAGGTCAGACAGGTGATCCGGATATCGTCGTCCACGGGTTCGCCGCGCAGGTCCTCGGCCTCCCCGCACGACGGACACTCCGCCACACCCGCCATGATCGTCCCCCCTCCTCACCGCAGAGCCCTTACCCGCCGAAGTCTACCGTCACGTGAGAGTAGGCTTCCGGTCCGGGCTTTCCTCCTTCTGGACACGGCTCTCGCACTCCCCGCAGCACGACTTCACTGCCCGCCTCCTGCTCTCCGCCTCCCCCATCGTCCGTCCTACTCGTGAGCGGCGATGAGGTGATCGAGCCGGGCGTCGGGGAACTCCCGCTCGAAGGAGTTGGCCTGCCAGCGGTCGGGGAAGAGGGCGAGCTGCGCCTTGTCCCGGACGCGGGTGAGGGCCTCGCCCTTGACGATCCGGGAGCGGTTGAGCGCCTCGGCGCCGGCCGTGTCGGTGGCGCGGGCCAGGTGGTACGGGAGCGGCTCCAGTTTTACGGCGGCGGAGAACTCCCCCGCCATACGGGCGGTGACGACGTCGAACTGCATCGGCCCCACGGCCGCGAGCACGGGAGCCTGGTCGCCGCGCAGTTCGGAGACGAGGACCTGGACGACACCCTCCTCGTCCAACTGTGCGATGCCGCGCCGGAACTGCTTGGAGCGGCTGAGATCGACCGGGCGCACCACGGCAAAGTGCTCGGGGGCGAAGGTCGGCATGGGCGGGAACACCGCCGCCTGCTCGGTGTAGAGGGTGTCGCCGACGCGCAGCGCGGTGGCGTTGACCAGCCCGACCACGTCGCCAGGGTAGGCGATGTCGACCATGGAGCGGTCCTGGCCGAAGACGCTGTGCGCGTACTTGGTGGCGAACGGCTTGCCGCTGGCGGCGCGGGTGACGGTCATGCCACGCTCGAAGATCCCCGAGCAGACCCGCATGAAGGCGATCCGGTCGCGGTGGGCGGGGTCCATGTTGGCCTGCACCTTGAACACCAGCCCGGAGAACGGCGCGTCCACGGGCCGGGTGCCGCCGCCCTCCAGCTCCCGTGGGCCGGGCGGCGGTGCGAGGTCGACGACGGCGTCAAGGAGCAGCCGTACGCCGATGTTGGAGATCGCCGCGCCGAAGAAGACCGGGGTGGTGCGGCCCGCGAGGAACGCCTCCTGGTCGTGTTCCGCGCCGTCGGCGTGCAGCAACTCCAGTTCCTCGGCGGCCTTCTCCCAGTCCGCGCCGTCCTCTGCGGCGGCCTGCCCGGCCGGAACGGTCTCCTCGATCGCCTCGTGGGCGCCACCGGGGGTGCGAGTGTAACGCAGCATCCGCCCCGGGTCCCGTACGTCGATGAGCCCGCGCAGGTAGCCCGCGTCGCCGACCGGCCAGGTGACGGGGGTCGGTTTGAGGCGGAATTCGCGCTCGATCTCGTCCAGCAGCTCCAGGGCCTCACGGCCGGGCCGGTCCCACTTGTTGACGAACGTGATCACGGGGATGCCCCGGTGCCGGCACACATCGAACAGCTTGCGGGTCTGCTCCTCCAGGCCCTTGGCCGCGTCGATGAGCATCACCGCGCAGTCCACCGCGGCCAGGACGCGGTAGGTGTCCTCGGAGAAGTCGGCGTGTCCGGGGGTGTCCAGCAGGTTCAGCACGCAGTCACGGTGGGCGAACTGGAGGACGGCTGAGGTGACGGAGATGCCGCGCGCCTTCTCCATCTCCATCCAGTCCGAGGCCACCCCTCGCCGCCCGGCCTTGCCGTGTACCGCGCCCGCCTCGGTGATGGCCCGGGCGTGCAGGGCCAGGGCCTCGGTCAGGGTGGACTTGCCCGCGTCCGGGTGGCTGATCACGGCGAACGTCCGCCGCCGGGCCGCCGCGGACGCTGCCCGGTCACTGGAGGAGCTCATCGGACCGCCTCCGCGTCCACCGCGGCCGTGGCGGCCACGAGCCGGGCCAGGTGGCCGTGCAGGGAGCGGGCGAAGCCTTCGGCCTCCGCCAGTTGTCGGCGCAGGTCCTCGCACCGCGCGTCGGCCTTCACCCAGTACGTACGCAACCGTTCCACCAGTTCCTCGTGTGCCTGCTCGTCGTTCTCCGGCAACGGCCTGCCGTCATCGGTGAGTTGTTCCAGTACGTCCAGCAGGGCGCGGATGTCGTCGAGGCAGAGGCCCAGCGGCCGCATCCGCCGCACCAGCGCCAGACGGCGCACCTCGGCCTCGGTGTAGAGGCGGAAGCCTCCCATACTGCGCTCGCTGGGAGCGACCACGCCGACGTCCTCGTAGTGGCGGATCGTGCGCAGCGACAGCCCCGTGCGCTCGGACACCTCGCCGATCTGCATCAGCTTCTCGCCCACGACTCCACCGCCTCGCCTCGTGTGCCGGCACCCTTGCCGGACCACAAACCTACCCTCTCGTTAAGGTAGGTTTGCAAGCGAGTGGAACCAAGGGCAGCCGCAGACAGACTGCTGCCGTAGTCGTCTCGGCAGCGCCGCCCGGCACCGACATCGTGATGATGTCGCCGACGGAGGCTGGGAAAACGCTGAAGACGGTGCCGCAGAAGCGGTACGCCGAAGCGGAGTGCGAGGTGTGACACGGGCCTCCGCCTGCGTGCCCAGCGCCTACCCCGGGGCTCAGTAAAGCAGTTGCCGGCCACCCCTCCCGCCCCGGCATCATCGTCGGGATCCGGCCGTCCACCTCCCAGGGAGACCGTGTTGACCACCAGCCCCTTCCCGGACCTTGCCCGCACCGGTACGGCCGTGATCGGCACCCGGTACGTCTCAGGCCCCGACCGGCAACAGCTCGTCGCCGATGCCGAAGCCAATGCACTGGACCGCACGTCCCCACCCCGTGGCCTCGCCGCCGTGAGCTGGTTCGCCGGTACGGACGGCGAGACCGTGCTGACGCTCGCACAGTGGGACAGCGACCTGGCACACGACGCGTACCTGCGCGGCGGCGGCTGCGCGGCCCCGCTGGCCGTCCCGCCCCGCTACGGCCTCCACCGCAGCCTGGCCGAGGAGAGCGAAACCCGCGTCCCGGGCTGCCTGATCAGCGCCGCCTTCGACGTCGACGGCCCCGAGCGGCAGCGGCACCTCGTCGACAGCCTCATCGCCGTCCAGCCCGAGGACGGCGGGCACCCCGGCGCGATCTCCGCGCACTTCCTGCTCAGCGCCGACGGCACCAGGGTGCTCCTCTACACCGAGTGGACCAGCATCGAGGCACACCAGGAAGCCGCCGAGGCCGGTGACCACGACCAGGCCCACACGATCATGTCCGGCACGCCCGGCGTACGGCTCACCCATGGCGGGCGCTACCGCCTCCACCGCTCACTGTCCCTCCCCCTGCCATGACCGGCGCGCCCGGCTCCTGGACCCTCCACCCCGGCGGGGGTTCGCCCTGGTCCAACGACCCTCCCGACGAGCAGTTCACTTCCGTACTCACATAGGAAGGCCGCTTCCGGGGTGCGCCGGTCGGCCAGGCGCGAGCTGGGTGGTCCTGGCTGCCGTGGCCGTCGTGTCGCTCGCCCTGCCGCGCCCTCACCGGGAGGCCGGTCAGGCGGGTTGCGTAGCCGCCTGCGCGAACTGGGCCGCGTAGAGCCGCGCGTAGGCACCGTCGGCGGCCAGCAGCTCCTCGTGCGTGCCCTGTTCGACGATGTGGCCCGCCTCCATGACGAGGATGGTGTCGGCGTCGCGGATGGTGGAGAGCCGGTGGGCGATGACGAAGCTGGTGCGGCCGGTGCGCAGGTCGGCCATGGCGTGCTGGACGAGTGCCTCGGTGCGGGTGTCGACGGAGGAGGTGGCCTCGTCGAGGACGAGGATCGACGGCTGGGTGAGGAAGGCGCGGGCGATGGTGAGCAGTTGGCGTTCGCCCGCGCTGAGGCCCTCGCCGTTCTCGTCGAGGAGGGTGTCGTAGCCGTCGGGGAGGGTGCGGATGAAGTGGTCGGCACGGGCCGCCTTGGCGGCGGCCACGATCTCGTCGTACGTGGCGTCGTCCTTGCCGTAGGCGATGTTGTCGGCGATGGTGCCCTCGAAGAGCCAGGTGTCCTGAAGCACCATGCCGATGCGGGCGCGCAGTTCGGCGCGCGGCAGGGCGGCGATGTCGGTGCCGTCGAGGGTGATGCGGCCGCCGGTGGGTTCGTAGAAGCGCAACAGCAGGTTGACCAGGGTGGCCTTGCCCGCGCCGGTGGGGCCGACGATGGCGACGGTCTGGTGCGGGGCGACGGTGAGATCGAGGTCCTCGATCAGCGGCTCGGCCGGCTCGTAGCGGAAGGAGACCTGCTCGAACCCGACCCGCCCCGTGACCTGTTGGAGTCGCTGCGGGACCACGGGGTCGGGGCTCTGCTCGTCGGCGTTGCGTCGTGGCTCGATCTTGCCATGGGCGCAGCACAGTGAGTTCGCGGGTGAGCGGAAGCCGATGCGGTCGCAGGAATAAACAGGAACAAAACCGGCCTCTGCCTGCGGAGTTGTCCGTGCGGGACCTCTTGACGCCATATATCACGGCTGGATACTTGCGGGCAACGGGTTTCCCAGGCCACGGGAATTCGAGAAGCGCGCACCAATTTCCCCCCAACCCCCCACCGGCGCAATGCGCGATCGATATCTCGAACAACGTGAGCGGTGCCGCTCAAGGCTTTTCAAGTGCCATTGCTTCACGCGACGCCCCACCCGCAGTGAGAAGAACTGCCGTTCCGGCCTTCCGCGTCCTCGGCGGAAGGACTGTTCATGCCGTCATCCCCACACTCGACGGCCCACCCCCACAGGAGGACCCCTCGATGAGTTCAGGACGAACCCAGGAGCCCGCTGAGCGAACGGCCATACCCTGGCGCGGCAAGGTGGTCTCGGCCGCGCTGGCAGCCGCCGTGCTGGCCGGGCCCAGCGTCGCGCAGGCCGCACCTCAGACCGCACCGCCGGCCGTACCGGCATCCCAGGAACAGGTGGCGGCGGCCGACATCACCTGGACCCTCGAACGGGCGAGCAACCCCACCCAGGACCAGCAGACGGCCTACAACCTGATCACGGCGGCCATGAACGCCGCGGTGGCCCGGTACAACAACCTCAGCGACCTGGGCAAGAACATCACCGTCCGCTACGACCCGGGCGTGCCCACCGCTGACGGCAACATCAACGGAACCATCCGCTTCGGCAACCGCAGTTACATGACCGAGAGGACCGCTCTGCACGAGATCGCCCACACCATCGGCGTGGGCACCAGTTCGGGCTGGTCCTCTCTCGCCGCCGGGGGTACCTGGCGCGGCGCGCAGGCCACGGCACTCGTCAGGCAGTTCGACGGTTCGGGCGCCACGCTGTCCACCGGCGGTGGGCACTTCTGGCCGTACGGCCTGAACTACGAAAACGAGTTCTCGAACACGGCGGCCGATCGTCACGTCCGGATCGTCTCCGCCATGGTGCGTGACGGTCTGTAGCCTCACGAGAACCTCACGAGCCGACGCCTGGGGGCGGCAACCGCTCCCAGGCACACCCCAGGCACACCTCCGCGCCCGCATCCGCTGAGGGACCGTCACCAGAACGTCAGCGGCGAAGGGCGGCGAGATCCTCGCCGGGCAGGTGGATCCAGCCCTCCTGCCGGGCGGCCGCGTGCTCGTCCGGAGAACGCGGCCACAGGGTGTCCCCGACCTGGACCGCGCGCGCGACCAGGGCGCAGACCACGGCGTCGAGATGGTCGTGGCTGTCGACGCACTTCGCGCGCACCGGCTCGGGGAGAGGCACCCCCAAGCCGGCCTCGACCGAGCGGACGATGTGCTCCCGGACAGCACGCGCTTCGGGGGTGGCGCGCTTGTAGCTGCCGGTGGTGCGGATTCCCCACCGCCGCAGTGCGGCGGCGGGGTAGACCTCGGCGACCGGTCCGGATCCGTCCCGCGGCACAGGGACGCCCGTCGCCGCGAGGGCGTCCAGCAGACGGGCCGCTCGCAGCGCCACGACACCGAGAAGATCGGTGGAAACCGACAGCGGAGGCCGCATCGCGGTGACCTTCCAGGTGACGTCGTCGGTCAGCCGGAACCGCAGCGCGTCCAGCCCCGGCCTGCCGTCCGCACGCTCCTCGAACCGGGCGGGAGGCGGCAGCCGCTCGCCCCGGTGGTGGGCCAGGACCGTGTCCACGAAGCTCGACGGCCAGCCGAGAGGACAGTCGAGGCCCGTCTTGCCGGCCGCCCGGACCACCGCCAGCAGATCCTCGTCCCCCTCAGGCACCACGAACTCCGCCGCCAAGCCGCCCTCGTCCCGCCAGACCATCCGGCACACAGCGGTACGCCGTGCGCTCGCGGCCAGGTCGACGCCCACCGTCACCGCCTGTCGTCGCATCATGCCGGGATCCTCCCGCAGCACGCCCGCACTCCGGGTGACCGCACCCGGCGGCGCGGCCGTGGTCCCAGTGCTCAGTGCCTCAGGTCCGCACCGACTGCCGCCGCCACGACGCGGTCCCGCTCGGTGCGCGTGAACACCCCCTCGGACAGCCAGCTGTCGGCGAGGGTGCGCACCGTCCGTACGAAGTGCCCGGCTGTCGCGAAGGGTGCCTGCTCCCAGAGCACATCGAGGAAGGTCGGACCGTCACCGAGGGCGCGGTTGGGTACGCCCGAGTCGGCGGTGCCGAACACGACGACGGGTTCGGCACGCCTGAAGTAGGCGTGGTAGCGGGTGTCGTCCGCGACGAAGAACGGTGCGAGGGTCAGGCCGTGCGTGGTGAAGTGCATCGGCCGGCCCTCGGGCCTGATCGCGGCGGCGAGGTCGCCCCGGAGCGTGAAGTCCTTGTAGAAGGAGAACGCGCGGAACTCCTGTGCCGCGCTCTGGGCGACCAGCAGTACCGGCCCGTAGAACACGGACTGGACGGCGCGATCGTCCAGGGCCCTTTCGACGCGCAGGCGGTACGGAGCGGAGATCCGCACGCGGTCGCCGCGCCGCCAGCTTCTGCTCAGGGTGAGGTAGCTGCCGGGCACGGCCCCGGCCGCCGCCACCCGTTGGCGGACTCCGTTGACCGTGACGGTGAAGCCGCCCGTGGCCCAGGAGGGGACCCGGAGTTTCAGATCGAGCCTGCCGCTGCCCTGAACGAACGTCAGGGTGCGTACGCCCTCGGCCGGGTAGTCGCTCGTCTGCTCGATCACGAAGCCCCGCTCCGGCCACCGCAGCGTCGAGGCGAGGTAGAGGTTGACGTACAGCGCGCTTCCGTCGGCGGAGCGGAAGTAGACGGAGTCCTGGTACTTGGTGTGGTTCTCCATGCCGGTGCCGCCGCAGCAGGTGCCGGTGTTGCCGTACTGGCGCACGACCCCCGGGCCCATTCCGACGAAGTAGGTGACCTCCGGGCTGCCCGTGCTGGGCGCGTCCCGGCGGGAGGCGAGGATGTGGTTGGTCAGGCCCCGCTCGTAGTAGTCCATGTAAGCGGGGTCCGGCTCGCGGAAGAACAGCTGCCGGGTCAGCTTGAGCATGTTGTACGTCGCGCAGGTCTCGGCGTTCTTGTCGTCCAGGGTGGCCGCGACGGCACCCCGGGCCCGGAACATCTCACCCTGGCCCGTGCCGCCCAGGCTGTACATCCGGGGGCCCGCGACCATGCCCCAGAAGTTGCGGGCCGCGGCGGCGTACTCCTCCTCCCCCGTGTGGTCGAACAGCCGCAGATAGCCGGTGAACTGCGGGATGTGCTGGTTGGCGTGCCGTCCCTCCAGGATGTCGCGGTCCTCGGCGCAGGCGTCCAGCAGTGCGGTGTTGTCGAAGCAGCGGGCGGCGGCGAGGTGTTCCGCCCGGTTGGTGAGGGCGTACAGATCCGCCATGACCTCGTTCATTCCGCCGTACTCACCCGCGATGTAGATGGACCACATGCGCTCCAGCTGCGCCTTCGGCAGACGGCCGAGCCGGCTGTGCACCCAGTCGCCCATCTTCGAGGCGATGGACAGCGCCTGCTCGTTCCCGGCCAGGGTGTGCGCGTCGAGGAGACCGCGCATGATCTTGTGGCAGGTGTAGTACGGCGCCCAGATGGTGGGGTACGTCGTGTAGCTCTCCAGGAGGATGAACTGCGTCTCCGGGTACGCCGCCAGGTAGCCGAGGTGACTGGGTCTCGGTGAGCCGTGTTCCGCCAGGGCCTTCTGGCACTCTGCGAGCGCGGTGACCAAGTAGTCGACCTTGTCCTTCAGCGCCGCCTCCTGTGTGTCGGCGTACGCCTGGGCGACGAGGGTCAGGAAGTGGCCGCCGTAGTGGCCGCGCAGGTTGCCGTCGGAGGTCTCCCAGCCGCCGGGCGGCCGGGCACCGCGGGTGTCGAGACCGGCGTTGGCCCGGAAGACGGCCAGGATGCGGTCGGCCGGGTAGGACCTGGCGTAGTCGAGCATCAGGTCGCGCTTGTGGCGGAAGACGCCGTCGCCGAGGGTCACTTGGTCCAGGGGGAAGGGGCGTACCGCCCAGGCGGGCGGGGCGGGCACCGAAGCCGCGGTGGTGGCCTGGGCGGGCGCGGTTGGGGTGGCATGCGCCGGCGAGGCCGCGTGTACGAGCGGCGAGGCAGCCGCGGCCCCGGCGGCGAGACTCAACAGTCGTCGGCGGGTGGGGGGTTGGGACATGCTCGAACTCCGGTCGTGTCGGTTGTCGGTCATCGGTCGGCTTGGGCAGGGGAACGGCGTCGCGCGGACATGAAGAAGCAGTCACCAAGTAGCAGTCACCGTGACGGTCGCCGTGGCACGGTAGGTGGTGCCCGCCACGGTTCCCTGCACCTCGAAGGTGCCCGGCCCGGCGTACTGGTCGGGCTCCACCGGGTCCCAAGTGACCGGGACCCGGCTGTCCTTGGAGCCGTCGTTGTAGGTGGCGACGACGGCCGCCGGGAGTGCGGGTGCCGTGCCCGCCCGGGTGGTGATGTGTTCCTCCGCGACGCTGGTGATCTCGACCGCGTCGGTGTGGCGCACCCACACGGTCACGGTGACGGGCCGCGCGGTCCGGTCGGCGAGGCCGGTGATCCGTACGCTGGTGCCGCCCTCGGCGACCTGCTCCTCGGTGAGGGCGGGCCAGACCACGGGCGAGCGCGCCGTCGAGCCGTCGGCGTACACCAGCGTCACCTGTCCGGGCAGGTCGGGGATCTCGCCTCGGAGAGTGGGCACATGGACCTCGCGTACGGACTGAGGTGCCTCGGCGTACACCTTCCACTCCTGCACGCCCAGCGCGAGGCCCGGGTGTCCGGTCAGCCGGGCCCGCAGGGCCGTCGTGGTGACGGGGGTGAAGGTGGTCCGGTTGTAGCGGTTCTCGGCGGTGCCGTAGTCGCTGGGTGAGGCGACCTCGCGCCAGGTGTCGCCGTCGCGGTACTCGATTACCCAGGACGCCGGGACGCCGACGCCGTCGGCCGCGCCCGGCTGTGCGTCGCGGAAGAAGTACATGTCGGAGCCGGTCACGCGGACCGGGTCGTTCCAGGTGTACTGGACCCACTGGGTGCCCTTCTGGGGCCAGCTGCCCCAGCGCGGGGCGTCGGAGGACGAGGCGGGTTCCCGGCCGTCGTTGATCGCAGCCACGGACTCCCAGCCCGAGGTGTAGGACGCGGTGGGTGTGGCGGACGGCGCCAGGTTCAGCTGCCCGTCCCCGGACCCCTCCGCCCTGACCACGACCTTCTTGGACGACTGCAACGCGCCGTCGGTGGCGGTGAGTTCGAGGGTGTAGGTGCCCGCCTCGGTGAAGCGGGCGACGGTCGTCGAGGCGCGCGGATCGTCGAAGATGACGGTGCCGCCGTCCGGGCCGTCCGCCGTCGTCCACGTGGCGGAGAGCTTCCGCTCCGGGAGCCCGTCGTCCTCGACGATCCCCGTCAGCCTGACCTGGCC
Organism: Streptomyces sp. NPDC002845; assembly: GCF_053591955.1. NCBI lineage: Bacteria > Bacillati > Actinomycetota > Actinomycetes > Kitasatosporales > Streptomycetaceae > Streptomyces > Streptomyces sp. NPDC002845. The sequence continues at coordinate 42,765 of NZ_JBSFUU010000036.1, forward strand.
GGGGCGGCTGTACGTGGTGTCGCGCCACGCCTCGACGTACGGAGGCTGGTTCCGGGCCGCTGAGGGCTGGACACCGGTGGCGAACGCCTGAACCTCCTTCAGGCCGGTGGTGTGGCCGTCCCGGTGGCGCATCAGCACCCGTAGCTTCTCGGTCGTCACCTCTTCGAAGCTCACCTGGTTGAGGTTGGCTCTCGGGTTGACCGGTGACTTGGCGGGGCGGGCCACGTCCTTCCACTGCCCGGCGCCGTCCTGGTACTGCACGGTGTAGAGAGCGGGCTCGGTGTATCCGCCCGGCCGTTTGTCGCTGTAGAAGTGGAGCCTGACGTCGTCGACCTGGCGCGGCCGACCGAAGTCGATCTCGTACCAGTCCTCGGTGTTGCCCGAGCCGCGGGCGCCCCAGAAAGGCTCGTTGATCGTGAAGCCGTCGACCGCGCCGGCCACGCCACGCCCCTGGGCCGCGTGGGATGCGCGGGCGGTGGCTCCGGCGGCGACGTTCTCCTTCGCCACACCTGTCAGGTCGCGGCCCGCCTTGGCGAAGAGGTCGGTGACGCGGTCCTCCGGGCCGTATTCGACGTCCTGCGGTTCGGCAACATCCGTACGCAGAGCAGTGGTTCGGGCCTTGGCCCCTCCTCCGTCGGGGAAAGTGACCTTGCGGGTGGCGGGGTCGTAGACGAGGTGGGTGAGGGAGTCGGCGGTGAGGGCGAGGTTCCCGTCGAGGTAGACGGAGTAGCCCTCGGGGACCTGACGGCCGTACGGCCGTTTCCCGTCGCCCGGTTCGTCCCACAGGACGGCCACGTCGGTGCCGCGGTAGTTGATGTCGGTGACGGCGAAGTGCGGCCAGTCGACGTCGATCGGCCGCAGCTCGATCTTGTCGTCGGTGCGCGGCCGGAAGCCCATCGCGTCCTCGATCACGGTCCAGTTGGTGGTGCCGAGGATGGTGTGGTGGATCCAGGAGCGGTAGCCGATCCGCTGCGGGTCGGCGCTGCCGTCGGCCCAGAACTCGTTCTGGTCGGGCCACCGGTTGTCACCGTCGATGTAGTGCGCCCAGGCGTTCCAGGACAGCAGCTTCTTGTACCAGGTGCTGTCGATGTACGTGTTCGGGTACTTCCGCAGCACCGAGGAGAGGAAGCGGAAGGTGACGGTGGAGTTGATGACGGAGAAGTTGTTGCTCCCCGGGTGCCCCTGCTCCGCCGCTTCCGCCTTGTCGGCCTGGTTGGCGGTGAAGAACGGGAAGACGGGGTACTGCTCGGCGTCCGCCCACAGCCGCAGGGCTTCGAGGTACTGGGGGTCCTCGTCCGGTGTGGGCATCAGGCCGACGCTGTACGGGTAGTAGTTGTTGATCTCCTTCCAGGGCACCAGGGCGTCGGTGGCCACGTGCCGGTGCTTGAGCAGCTTGTCCTGCGGGTCCCACAGGTGCTCCAGGACGGCGTCCTTCACCCGGTTCGCGACGCCGCGCATGTCCTCCGCCTTGGCGTTCTCGCCGAGCAGTTCGTACGCGCGGGCCGCCGCTGTGGCGTTGCTGTGGACGTACGCCGATTCGGCGCGGTCGAGGTTCCCGGGCCGCCAGTCGAAGGACACCGCGTCGGCGTCGTTGCCGGTCATGGCGCCCCAGTCGTACTCGATCAGGCCGTTGCCGTCGTGGTCGTAGTTCGCCAGCTGGCCGCGCACGTCCTTCTCGGCGTACCGCGCGAGGTTGCGCACGATTCCGTCGGGTCCGCCGTGCACCTGGTAGGAGCGCCAGGCGGCCTCGGAGATGTACTGGGTGTAGCTGTTGGACCAGTTCTCCGGGTCGCCCGGGTTGTCGGTGTACTTGCTGTTCTTCGACACCTCTCCGGCCGATACCCAGGGGCCGTAGGAATAGCTCGGATCGCGCAGGTACTTGAGGTCGTCGACGAACATGCCGACGGTCAGGGCGATGGCGTTGTTGTAGCCCAGTACGCCTTCCATCGAGGTGGGGAACTGGTAGTCGTTGCCGGGAATGTCGGCGTCGAGGTAGTTGTAACGCAGCAGCCACCAGCGGTAGTAGAGCGTCTTCTCGATGTTGTCGTCCGGGATGTCGGTGTACGGCAGGTTATCCGCCCACCAGCGGTTGTACGTCTGTACGTGGTTCCGGAAGGCGGCGGCCGGGGTCGCGGTGCGCACGGAGTCGTACTCCGGACGGGAGCGGGTGATCTCCTCGGTGACGAAGCCGAGTTGGACTTTGGTGGTGACGGTGTCGCCGACCGGCACCGCGAGGGAGCGTGTCAGGGCCTTGCTGCCGGGTGCGGGGGCCATGCCGTCACCGCTCAACCGGGGGAAGACGGTGGTGAGGTTGTTCTTGGCGGCCACCGCGCCGGTGAGTTCACGGCCTTCGGCAGTCGTGGTGTACGGGGACGAGGCGCGCAGCGTGACCTCGCGGGGTGCGGAACCGGTGTTGGTGAGGGCCAGGTTCGTCACGGCGACGTTGGCGTCGGTGATGAACTTGGTCTGCGTCACCTTCAGGCCGGTGGCCTCGTGGGTGAACTCGCTGCGCCAGTGGCTGGGGGTCTGGGTTCTGGCGTCGGTGTTCTCCCGGAGGGTGAGGTTCTCGCCGTTGACGGACAGGTCGATGGTGTACGCGGACCGGTTGTCGATGCTCTCCCAGTACGCCACCTTGCCGCCGAACCCGAGCCGGGAGGGGGCGTGCTCCTTCATGAACACCGCCCGGCCCCGGGTGAACAGCCAGTCGCCGGCGGGGTCCTGGCCCTTGCGGGCCAGCATCCGGTCCATCCAGAAGTCGGTGCCGTCCCCGGTCCGCCGGTCGGCCTCGTACTGGGCGTGCATCGTGCGGTGGACGGTGAAGCCCGCCGGGAGGGCGGGAACGGGCTCGTCGGTTCCGGAGTACACCGGGTAGCCGATGGCCGAGTTGTCCGCCGTGGCCGGGGCGGTGGCGGCGAGCGAGGCCAGCAGCCCCAGGGCCAGCGCTCCGGCGAGGGTTCTCCGGTGGTGCCGTCTTCGCGGTCCGTGCACGACTACCTCCCTGTGGGAGTGCTGTCCGGTGCTGTGGGGTGGTCCGGGTCGGCGGGACGGTCCGGGTCGGTGGTCGGCAGCCACACCCGCATCGTCGAGGGCCCGCGGTTCGCCCAGGAGTGGTAGGGCACCAGGACGATCCCTCCGTGGTCGGGGGCAGGTGCGGCGGCGGGGCGGTCGAGCGGCTGGTACGGCCAGGCCGCTTCGTTCTGCTCGGCGTGCGCGGCAAGTTCACCGGCGACGACTACGGTCCCGTCCGGCCCGTCCTCCGGCTCGGCGGACGGGTCCACGCGTATCGCGTCGACGTCGTGTCCGCCCGGCAGGTCCACCGACTCGGCGCAGTAGACCAGCGGCCCGCGCTGGACGGCCACGGTGCCGCGTACCGCGTCGATGCGCGGATCGGCGCCGGTCCAGCGCGGCGTGACGGGCAGTTCGAGGCGTACCTCGTCACCGGGCCGGAAGACCTGGGTGACCTCGGCCGTGCCCGGGGTGACGGCACAGCGTACCCCGTCCGGGTCGGTCAGCCACGCGGTGGCGCCCGCCGTCCATGCGGGGACGCGCAGCGACAGGGTCCACGGGCTGTGGTCCAGGGACCGGCCGATCCGCACGACCACGTTGCCATCGGAGGGGTAGCCGGTACGGACCCGCAACGCTACGCCGTGGCCGTCGGCGAGGGAGGTGGCGATCTCCGCGTCGGCGTACTGGTGGAGCTGGACGCCGTGGTCGTCCACCGTCGCCAGATGCGCGGGCAGTTGGGCCAGGGTCCGGGCCACGTTGGTCGGGCAGCAGGACACCGCGAACCAGGGTGCGCGCAGGCTCGATTCGGCACGCGGGCTTGCGGTGTCCGCGGGGGGCACGGTGCCCCGGCGGCGCCGGTGCAGGGTGTTGGCGTAGAAGAAGGCGCGGCCGTCCTCGGACGGTGAGGTCGCGACCACGTTGAACAGGGTCCGCTCGGCCAGGTCGGCGAAGCGCGGCTCGCCGGTGGCCAGCAGCAGGCGCCAGCTGAGCATCACGGAGGCGACACCGGCGCAGGTCTCCGCGTAGGCGCGGTCCGGCGGGAGTACGAAGTCGTCGCCGAAGGACTCGTCCCGGTGGTGCGAGCCCATGCCGCCGGTCAGATGGGTCCGCCGGGCGACCGTCGCCTCCCACTGCCGTACGACCGCGGCGAGCAAGGCGTCGTCCCCGGTCTCCACGGCCACGTCGACGGCACCGGCCGCGAGGTAGAGGGCGCGGACGGCGTGGCCGCGCAGCACCGTGGCCTCCCGTACGGGGATGTCGTCCTGGTAGTAGGCCCGGCCGAACTCGGTGTCGGCGAGCGTGCGGTGTCCTCGGCGGTCGACGAAGAGCGCGGCCTGGTCGAGGTAGCGCTGCTCCCCCGTCAGCCTGGCCAGCTCCACCAGGGCCGTCTCGATCTCGGGGTGCCCGCAGACGCCCTCGATGCCTCCTTGGCCGAAGGTGGCGCAGACGTGGTCGGCGGCGCGCCGGGCGATCTTGGCCAGCTCGCCCTCGCCCCGGGCCCGGGTCTGGGCCACGCCCGCCTGGATCAAGTGCCCGTAGCAGTACAGCTCGTGGCCCCATGCGAGGTCGCTGTACCGGGGCTGCTGACCGGGGCGGCCGAAGGCGGTGTTCAGGTAGCCGTCCGGTTCCTGGGCGGGTGCGATGGTCTCGGTGAGTGCGGCGATCTCCGCGTCGAGCGAGGGGATGTCGGCGCCGCCGTGCCCGGCGTGCCAGGCCATGGCTTCGAGGAGCTTGTAGACATCGGAGTCGGCGAACTCCCGGCCGCGCCGGTCGCGGTGGACCCGGCCCTCGGCGGCGGCCCGGAAGTTGCCGATCCAGCCCACGCGTTCCATCCAGTCGCGGCAGTGGGCGAGTGTGGCGGTGGCGTTCGTGTGCCGGCGCCGGGCCCAGAAGCCGCCGGTGATCCTGACCTCGTCGAGGCCGAGCGGTCGCAGCCGGCCCCGGGTCGGTGCCGCCGGCAGGACGGATGACCGCGCCGTGTTCTCCCTCACCAGTTCATGCCTTCGGCTCGTCCCTTCGGTTGTCCGTCTGTGTGGTCCGGTGCCTCAGCCCTTGAGCGCGCCCGACATGAAGCCCCGTACGTAGTGCCGTTGCAGCAGCAGGAAGAGCAGGAGGCAGGGCACGGCGAGGACCACCACGCCCGCCTCGGTGGCGCCGTAGTCGACGGCGCCCATGCTCTGCTGCCGCAGATTCGCGACGGCCAGCGGCAGCGGCGCCTTCTCGCTGTCGGAGATGAGGATCAGCGGCGCGATGAAGTCGTTCCAGGCCGCGAGGAAGGCGAAGAGCCCGACGGTGATCAGGCCCGGTCGCACCGCCGGGAGGAGGACCCGGCGCAGTGCGCCCGCCGTGCCGCAGCCGTCGACGAGCGCCGACTCCTCCAGTTCGCGTGGCACGGCCTCGAAGGAGATCCGCATCATGAAGGTGGCGAACGGCAGCTGGAACATGGCCAGGACCAGGCTCAGCCCGACCAGCGAGTTCTGCAGATGGAGCCTCCCGAGCAGCACGTAGAGCGGGATGAGGAGCGTGGCGTACGGGACCATGAGGATGGCCAGGGTCAGCAGGAACAGCAGGTTCTTGCCGGGGAAGTCGAAGCGGGCGAAGGCGTAGCCGCCCAGCAGTGACACACCGAGGGTCAGGGCGACGGTCAGGGCCGAGACGACGGTGCTGTTGAGGAGGTACTGCCACAGGCCCGCGTCGTAGTCGAGGAGCGTGCGGTAGTTGCCGAGGCCGTAGCCCGATTCCTGTGCGGTGCCCGGCTGTGCGCTGACCGAGGCCCAGGCGTTCCACAGCAGGGGGAAGAGGAAGATGACGGCCAGACCTCCGGCGACGACGTAGTGGGGCGTCCGGCCGAGGGCGCGGGTGAGCACCGTGGGGTCCCTTCTCCGGAAGGTGGGCGTCATGACTCGTCGGCGCGGCGCAGACCGCGGAACTGCACGACGTTGAGCAGGAGCAGCGCGGCCAGCACGATGATCGAGAGGGCCGCCGCGGTACCGAGGTCGAGCCGCTGGAAGGCCTCGCGGTAGATCAACTGGACCACGGTGACGGTGCTGTTGTCCGGTCCGCCCTTGGTGAGGATGAAGAACTGGTCGAAGGCGAGCAGCGACCCGGTCACACAGAGCAGCAGGGACAGGGCGAGGGACGGCCGCAGCAGCGGCAGCGTGATGGAGCGGAAGATCTGGCCGCGGCTCGCGCCGTCCATCCGCGCCGCCTCGTACACCTCGTGGGGGATGCGCTGGAGACCCACGAGCAGGATGAGCATGTAGAAGCCGGCGAACTTCCAGACGATGAGGAAGACCGTCGACAGCAGGGCGGCGGTCGGCGTGCCGAGGAAGGACACCGGCTCGTCGACGAGGCCCAGGTTTTCCAGGATGCGGCTGAGCGGGCCGGTGGTGGGGCTGTACAGGCCCCAGAACAGCAGGGAGGCGGAGGCCAGTCCGAGGGCGCCGGGCAGGAAGTAGACCGTGCGGAAGAGGCCCGCGCCGGGGCGGGACTCCTGCACCAGCAGCGCGAGGAGGAGGGCCAGTCCGAGGAGTACGACCGTGACGATCACGGTGTAGAGGAGGGTGAAGCGGATCGCGGGCCAGAACAGGGGGCTGTCGGTGACGTCGGTGTAGTTCTCGGGGGCGTTGACGCCCTGGTCTCCCATGAGCAGGGGCCAGTCGCTGAGCGACATCTGCCCGACGAGCAGCAGGGGCAGCAGGAAGAAGACCGCGACGAATACGGCCGTGGGGGCGGCGTAGCCGAGCCCCTGGACCTTGCGGGAGCGCCACAGGGGCTTGAACGTACGGGGTCGGCGCGTCGGGTGTTCCGGCCGGACCCGGGGCTCGGCTGCCGCTCGGTCGGGCGCCTTCACCTGCATGGCTCTCCTGTCAGTCGGCGAGCGAGGCACTGACCGCGTCGTTGTCCTTCTCGACGGACGCCCCGTCGCCGAAGACGGCGTTGCGCATCAGGGTCAGCCAGGGCCCGTTGGGGTCGTTGAAGGTCTGGCCGAACTTCAGCGCGTACGGGGTGTGCCCGTCGGCCACGAGTTCGTTGATCGTCACGAGCCTCGGGTCCGCGTCGGAGTGCTTGTTGGAAGCGAGATCGGTGCGCGCCACCACGTCCTTGTGCGCGGCGACGACATCGACCTGTGCCTTGTCGCCCAGTGACCAGGCGAGGAAGTTCCAGGCCTGGTCGGCCGACTCGCTGGTGGCGGAGATGCCGATGGCGTCACCGCCGACGAAGGTGGACCTGCCGCCGTCGGGTCCGGGGATGGGCGCGACGCCGAGGTCGAGGTCCTTGGGCATCAGCCCGAGCGTGGTCGACGGCATGGGCATCACGCCGACCTCGCCCTTCGGGAAGACGCCGGTCCAGGTCGTGCCCGTCTCGTCGCGTGCGCCGGGGGCCACGATGTCGTCCTCCACCCATCCGCGGTAGGTCTCGTAGACCTTCTGCGCGGTACTGGAGGAGAGCAGCGCCTCGGTTCCCTCCTCGTTCAGTACGTCCTCGCCCGCGGCCCAGATGGACGGCCACCAGGTGAAGACGCCGCAGCCACCGCAGTTGCCGCCGAAGAAGGTGCCGCTGACGTTCCCGCCCAGCGCGTCCACGGCCCGGGCGTGCCGGTCCCACTCGCGCAGGCTGGCGGGCGGTTGCTCCGGGTCGAGCTTCGCCCGCCGGTAGAGCTCCTTGTTGTAGAAGAGCACCGACAGGTCGAGGGTGTGCGGCACGACGTACTTCCGGTCCTCGTACGTACCGGCCTTGATGTGCGACTGGGCCAGGTGCTCGGCGAAGGGCAGGGCGTCGACGCGTTCGGTGATGTCGGCGAAGAGGCCGCTGGAGGTGTAGTTCGGGACGAAGACGACGTCGGAGGCGAACAGGTCGGGGAGGTCGCGGGAGCCTGCGGCGGCGCCGACCTTGGCCTGGTAGTCGTCGGTGGGGACGACGGTGAGTTCGACCTTGTTCTCGTGGCTCGCGTTGTACGCCTCGACAAGGGCCTCGCTCTGCGGCCGGGTCGCGGCACGCGTCCACATCGTGAGCGTGGTGCCGTCGTCGACCCCCGTGGCGTCCGCCGTTCCGCCTCCTCCGCCGTCGCCCGAGGCGCCCTCCCCCGAGCCGCATGCCGTGACCAGACTCGCGGCGGCGAGCAGCGCGACGGCGCCGGTGGCGAGGCGGCGTAAGCGTCCAAGTGGTCCGGCCGTGCTCCCCATGGTCGATCCCCCTTGTGTGGCGGCGGACCGTGGGCAGGCCTGCCGGTCGGGACGATGGATGCGGTGGCACTGAACTCCGCGAACTCCGCGAACTCCGTGAACTCCGCGAGTTCTCCGACAAAAACGGGCCGAAAAGGCTTTCTGCGAAGCTAGGACTCGACTCACTGCCCGTCAATCCCCTTGGGACGCAAGGATTTTGGAGGATCACCGAAACTTGCGACAGCGCCTTGTCCGAAACTTTTCGCGTACGGTTCTACGCGCGGCATGCCACCCTCAACGGCGTCGGCACGCGACGCGAGACAGGAGAACACCCATGGCACGGGCCACCGGCCCCTCTCGTTCGCATCCCGCCACGCTCAGCGATGTCGCCCGGCTCGCGGGCGTGTCCATCGCCACGGCGTCCAAGGCACTCAACGGCCGCAGTCAGGTGCGCGCGGAGACGAGACAGCGGGTGATCGAAGCGGCCGAGCGGCTGTCGTTCCGGCCCAACCAGCTGGCCCGTGGCCTGCTGGCCGGGCGGACGGGTACTGTCGGTCTGCTCACCAGCGACCTGGAGGGCCGGTTCAGCATTCCGATCCTCATGGGCGCCGAGGACGCGTTCGGAGCGGGCGAGGTCGCGGTGTTCCTCTGCGACGCCCGTGGTGACGCGATCCGCGAGCAGCACCATGTACGCGCGCTGCTCGGCCGCCGGGTGGACGGCCTCATCGTGGTGGGCAGCCGGACCGATCCGCGCCCGTCCCTCGGTCGCGAACTGTCCGTTCCCGTCGTCTACGCGTACGCGCCGTCGGAGGATCCGGAGGATCTGTCCATCGTCCCCGACAGTGTCGGCGCCGGCCGGATCGCCGTGGACCATCTGCTCGCGTGCGGCCGTACCCGGATCGCGCACATCACCGGCGACCCCGGGTACGCCGCGGCGCGGGAGCGGGCGGACGGCGCTCGGGCCGCGCTCGCCGACGCCGGCCTGGCCCTGGTCGGTGAACCGCGCTTCGGGGCGTGGTCGGAGGGCTGGGGGCGCGCGGCCACCGCGATGCTGCTCGACCAGCACCCGGACGTGGACGCCGTCCTGTGCGGCAGCGATCAGATCGCCCGGGGCGTCATGGACGTCCTGCGCGAGCGCGGCCACCGGGTGCCGGAGGACGTGGCGGTCATGGGCTTCGACAACTGGCAGGTCCTGACCTCCGCCTCCCGCCCGCCGCTGACCAGCGTCGACATGAACCTCGAACAGGTCGGCCGCGCGGCCGCGCACGCCTTGTTCACGGCGATCGCCGGGGCGCGGCGCTCGGGGGTCGAGGCCCTGCCCTGCCGGATGGTGATCAGGGGGTCCACGGCGCCGCTGTCCTGAACGCCATGGCCGACGACCGGACTCGGCGGCCGGGCGGACGGCAGAACCCTTGTCGTCACCCTGCCGGTCCGGGCCCCGCTGCCGACGGGTTCCGCGGAGGCCTCGGTCCCGCTGGCACCGCACCGGTCGGCCGGTCTTCCGCCGACGCCGGGTGGCACGGGGGCTGCTCCGAGCCGGCGTGGACGGTGGCCGCACATACGCTCACGGGTCCGGGTCGCGGCGGCGTCCCGCTTGCCGGAGTGCGCGACCACCGGCGCCCCGGCCGGTTCCACGGTCATCCCGTCCACGTCCGGCAGGTGCTTGCCTCGGTGTCAGGGACGCCCGCGGTGGCCCACCGTCGCCAGGGCGATGGTGACGTAGCGGTGGGCGATCTCGTGGGGCGGGAGGGGGCCGTCGGGGCGGTACCACTGGGCGACCGCCTGGCACATGGCGAGGACGGCGCGGCCGGCCTCCACGGGTACCGGGATGGTGAACGCGCTACGCAAGGTCATGTTCGGCACGGCGACCTGGGTCCACTCCGTCCCCGCCCGCACCCTGGTCCAGGAGGTCGCCGACCTCGGCCTCGGCGACACCGTCACCCACGACTGGCTCCTGGGCAACGCGGCCCGGCTGCTGGGCCTGACGGACGCGGAGCTCCTGCCGAGGGCACCGCTGGGCCGGTACCCCGGCTGATGCGCGCCCTGCCCCCAAAGCCTTACGGTCTCGGCATGACACTCGGCCCGGAGATCCAGCAGACTCGCCTGGTACGCACCCTGACGTTCGCCGGCCTGGTGCGGCGGGCCGCGTCACTGGTACGTCCCGGCCACCGCGCCCTCCTCGGCATCGCGGGCAGCCCCGGGGCGGGCAAGACGACGCTGGCCGAGCACCTGGTCCGGGCGCTGAACGGCGACGGGGAACCGTGGGTGGCGCATGTGCCGATGGACGGGTTCCACCTCGCGGACGTCGAGTTGGAGCGCCTCGGGCGCCGTGACCGCAAGGGGGCGCCCGACACGTTCGACGCGGCCGGCTACGCGGCGCTGCTGCGCAGGCTGCGGGACGAAGGGGATGAGGGGGATGAAGGAGTCGACGCGGACGACGTGGTCTACGCCCCGGGCTTCGAACGCACCCTGGAGCAGCCGATCGCGGGCGCGATCCCGGTGCCGCGCACGGCCCGGCTCGTCGTCACCGAGGGGAACTACCTGCTCCTGGACGACGGCGCCTGGGCCCGTGTGCGGTCCCTGGTCGACGAGGTGTGGTTCTGCGAGATCGACGAGGAGGAGCGCGTACGGCGTCTCGTCGCCCGCCACGAGGAGTTCGGCAAGGGGCACGAGGAGGCCGTGGCCTGGGTCATGGGCTCCGACCGGCGCAATGCCCAACTGGTGGCCGCGACCCGGGACCTGGCCGACCTCGTCGTGCCCGGCGCCGTGCTGCCGGGATGAGCTCGCCGCTCAGACCCCCCGCAGTGTCAGCACCGGCTCCCCCGCGGCGTCACCCGCCATGCCTCCGATCACCGCGGTGAACGCCTCGGTCCGGACGGTCAGGCCTTCCGGCACGCGCTCGAAGGCGGGGGCGAAACCGCCGCCCGCCCCGTAGCGCACGGCGAAGATGTTCAGGTCCTCCGGGGCGCCCGGCGCCGGTTCCGCCTCGTAGGCCGTGGACGCCACGACGTACCGCCAGCCCTCGTCGGGGTTGCCGTAGCCGCGCGGGTCGGCCGCGAGGGCGAAGGCCGCCTGCTCCTGGGTCGTCTCCGAACGGGCGTCGAAGAACTCGGCGCCCCCGGCCGACGGGTGGGTCAGGCGCAGGGGACCTGCGGAGGTCACGTCGGCCTCGGCGACCCTGCGCAGGCGCCCTTCGTCGTCCGTCACATACGGCAGTCCGGCGAGCAGGTACGGCGTGCCGTCGAGCCGTTCGACGGCGACCGTCATCCACAGCCGGGTGCCGTCGGTGACGTACAGGGACCGGACGTGCCGCAGGACGTGGTCGCGGGTGACGACGGGCTTGGTGACGAGCTTGGCGGTCAGGCCGTCGGCCTGGACGTCCCGGACCCGGACCTCGCCCATGGGGCGGCTGAGCAGGAAGCCGTCCGTGACGGGGCCGAACCCGTGCTGGCGGTTGACGGCGGCGGGCAGCAGATACGTGCCGGCCGCCTCCACCAGTGACGGCGTCATCCGGTCGTCGAAGGCGACCGAGACCGTGCCCGCGCGCAACTGGTGGCGGACCGGTTCCCCCGACGGTGTGCGGTGCCAGGGGGTCGTGTCCTGGATCTGCCAGACCAGCATGAACGCGAAGTGGCCGTCGATGCCGCCGTCCGCCGCGACCGCGTGCCGGCCCCAGCGGGTGTCGCCGCGGTAGCGGCCGAGGTCGGCGCCGATGCGGTGGCCGAAGTAGCGCAGGCCGAGGACGGACTCGAAGCCGGAGTGCTGTTCGCTGTAGCGGGGGCCGCCGACGTCGAAGCCGCTGTTGGTCAGGCGGGCGTCGAGGTAGCGGGCCAGCGCCTGGCCGTCCTCGGCGAAGACCTGCTCGCCGCTGACGCGGTGGGCCTGGGCGAGGAAGGACAGGGAGATCGGGCCGTAGTTGTTGTCGTACGCGCCGCCGTGCTCCGGGGGCAGCAGCGCGCCCCGGTCGCGTACGCGGTGGGCGCGGATCTCGTCGGCGTAGAGGCCGAGCGCGCGGGAGCGGACCGTCTCGGCCTCGGCGTACGGCAGGTGGCGGGCCAGCATGAGGCCGCCCACGACGCAGCCGATGGCCTGGTTGCCGGCTTCCTGCGGGTTGAAGAAGGTCGCCTCGGTCAGCCAGTGCCAGTAGCCGTGTCCCAGCTCGATGAGCTCCCAGCGAAGTTCGTCGTCGAGGATGTTCTCGGCCGCCTCGACGACGTTGACGAGTTGCAGCAGCGCCCACACCGTGCTCGGCCAGTCGCCGATGGGGTGGGCGCCCGGTGCCGGCACGTAACGGGCGTACGGCAGGCCGGAGCCGCGGATCTTCAGGTTGGGATAGCCGGGATTGTCCTCGGTGAAGACCCGCCGGCGCAGATGGAACTGGGTGCTGCGGTGGATGGCCGTCGGCAGCCGCGGGTCCTTGGTGCGCTGCCAGCCGAGCGCGAGCAGGGAGGTGATGCCGAGGGAGGTGTCACCGATGTCGTCGACGCAGTCGGGGTGTTCGAGGTTGCCCTCGGGCGTCAGGCGCGCAAGGGCCTGCTCGACGACGTCCGCGAGGACGGCGTCGTATGCCTGCGGGCTGTCCGGCAGGTCGTGCAGCGGGCCGCGCTGGTGCGTGAGGTGTACGGGAGGGGGCGTGCGGTGCACGGGGATCAGCCCTTCAGGCCGGAGGTCGCCATGGCGTGGGTCGTCCGGGTCACACGACAGGTGCGGGCCGGCGGGCACGCAGTGCGACGGTCAGTGTGTGCGGGCCGAGTCCACCGATGTAGACACGGTTCCCGGTCGTCGCATCGGTGCCGCCCACCACGGTGTAGTCCTGACCCGGGTCGTACCGCAGTACGTCGCTCCGGTCCGGCCCGGCCGGCGGTTCGCCTGCCTCGACGCCGGCCTCGACCCGGATCTCGTCGTCGCCGACCCGGTAGGTCATCGGTTCGGTCGTCAGGCACCAGCGTCCGTCGCCGATCGGTACGGCGCCCTCTGGCACGCCACCAGGCCGGAAGGTCAGTTCGAGGGCCCAGGGCACCCGTGGTCCGCTGATGTCGATCCGCAGGTCCGCGCCGTCCTCCCGCAGGTCCACCTCGACGCGGGTCGTGTGGGAGACCTCGTCCCGAGGCCGGTCCGGGAAGGCCATCGCGGCCGAGAAGCGTCCCTCGTCCACCAGCCGGTAGCCGCCGTCGTCGCGCCTCCGGTCGGTCGGGAGCGGCTGGTAGTAGGCGGCCGTGAGGGTCTCGGTGAGCCGGTACCGGTTGTCGGCGAGCTGTTGCATGCCGGCGGCGCGGAACGGGCCCAGGTCGAAGAACCCCCGCGTCAGACGGACCGCGTCCAGGACGGCGTCGCCGGCGAACAGGCGCAGGAAGGTGGGATTGCAGGCGAGGCCCGAGCGGATGCGCCGGTGCTCGGGCACGTCGGAGCCGCCGTACACCACCGTGTGCACGTCGGCCGAGGCGTGTGCGGCGAGGCGTGCGGTGGTGATGTACCGGTCGCGCGGAAGTGTCTCCGCGGCCGGGGCCGGCAGGGCGCGGCACAGGGCCGGGGTGAGGAGGGTCTGGGCGAGCAGGTCGGCGTCGTCGATGCCGCCGACGGCCGCCAGCCGCGCCGCCCGGCTGAAGTCGCCCCGGCCGGTGCGGATCGCGAGCAGCCGGTAGTGCGGCAGGTAGGGCGCCAGCGGGAACGGGCGGTTCTGGTCCTGCCGTCGCGAGTGCACGGTCTCCACCGTGCCGTCCGGCCTGATGAGGTCCAGGGTGGTGGCGAGGTTGTGTTCGACGGCGTCCAGCAGGTCGGCGCGGCCGAGCACGTCGGCCAGCAGGAGCAGCGATGGGTTGGACACATGGGCCGCATAGTTGGCGCTTCGTTCCGAGTACAGGCCCTCCGCGTCGATGTCGACGCCCTCGGCGAGCCACTCCTCCACGCGGTCGAGCAGCCGGTCGTCCGGGAACGACCGGTGCAGCCGGGTGAGCGCCGCGCACAGCTCCCAGCGATGGTTCGGGGTGTGCACCCCACCGGTCAGGAGACTGCCGGTGGCGGCGTCGGCGATCTCGGCGAGCGCGGCCGTGACGTCGCGCAGTTCCGGCCCCGCGCCGGCGGCGAGGACGTGCGCGTCGCACACGTCGTTGACGGTGAACGCGGAGTCCGGCGGTGACTGCACGTTGTCGCCGCCGGCGAAGAGGCCGGTGGTGGTCTGCACGGCCCGCAGGGCGCGCAGGTGGGTCATCGCGGCGGCGACGGCCTGCCCGCTGCCGTGCAGTGCCGAGTCCGTGGAACGGTACGCCGCGACCAGGGTCTTCACCCGGCGGGCCAGAGCGCGGTGGGGCACACCGGCGGGTTCCTCGCCGGGGTCGGCCGCCAGCGGGGCGGCCGGCCGGTCGGCGGCGCGGGCCGCCGCGCGGACGAACTCGTGGTCGAGCGGGGTGGGCAAGGTCAGTCCTTCAGTCCGGCGTTGATGTCGGCGTTCATGACGTAACGCTGGAACACCAGGAAGACGACGATCAGCGGAATCATGGAGATGACCGATCCGCCGAGCACCACCGACCAGTTGATGTTCTGCGCGCCGACGAGGCTCTGGATGCCGATCTGCACGGTGAACTTCTCGGGGTCGTTGAGCATCAGCAGCGGCCAGATGTAGTCGTTCCACCGCCACTGGAACGACAGGATGGCGAGCGTCAGCATGATGGGCCGGGAGACCGGCACCATGATCCTCAGAAAGATCGACAGCTCACGCGCCCCGTCGATGCGGGCGGCCTCGATGAGCTCGTCGGGGACCGTCAGGAAGAACTGGCGGAACATGAAGCACCCGGTCGCGGTGAGCAGGGCCGGGAAGATGATGCCGGCGAGCGAGTTGTAGAGGCCCAGGTCGCGGACCACCAGGAACTGCGGGGCGAGCATGACCTCGGACGGCAGCATCGTCGTGGCCAGGACGCAGATGAAGAACACCTTGAGCCACTTGTTGTCGTACTTGGCCAGCGCGTACCCCGTGCAGCAGCTGACTCCCACCGTGAGGATCGTCGCGATCACACACACGATGGCCGTGTTGATGAAGTACTGGGAGAAGTTGGCGCCGTCCCACGCTGCCTGGTAGCCCGACAGGGTGGGGTCGCTCGGAAACAGCGACAGCGAGGTGAACAAGTCTCCCGCCGGTTTGAAGGAGCTGAGGACGAACCACAGCACCGGAAACCCGTAGATGGCCGCCAGGACCCACAGCAGTGTCGTCGCGGGCACCGCGCGCCGAAGCCCACCGCCGGCCGCGCCGCGGGGCCGCTTCTTGGGAACGGCCCGTCCGGGCTCGGCGTCGACCGGGCGTGGCATGTCTGTGGTTGTCATCGGTTCTCCACCCGCCGGTTGACGATCAGCTGGATGATCGCGACGGCCATCAGGATGAGCATGAGCACGAACGACGCGGCGCTCGCGTAGCCGATCTGGCCCGATTTGAAGCCGGTCTGGTAGATGTACTGGACAAGCAGGTTGTTCGACGTTCCGGGTCCGCCGTTGTTGAGGGAGGCGAACAGCGGGTATTCCTTCATCGCGTGGATCGTGTTGAGCAGGATGACAATGAAGGAAGTCGGCGCGATGCTCGGCAGTGTGATGCTGATGAACTGGCGCCACGGACCGGCGCCGTCGAGCGAGGCCGCCTCGTAGTAGGACACCGGTACGTTCTTGATCGCCGCGATGAACAGCAGCATCGAGAAGCCCGTCCAGGCCCAGGACGCCGCCACGACCACCACCATCAGCGACAGGTCCGCGTTTGACTGCCACGGAACCGCGCTTCCGCCGAACTTCTCGATGACGTAGTTGACCAGTCCGAAGTTCTCACCGAACAGCCACCGCCACAGGACACCCACGACGATGGGCGACAGCAGCCACGGGATGAAGAAGAAGACGCGGGCGACCGACACACCCTTGGCGTGCTTGCCCACCAGCACGTTGGCGATGAGCAGCGAGAGCACGAAGTTCAGCGGAACGAAGAGCACGGTGTACAGCAGCGTCCGGGTCAGCGCGCCGTAGAAGGTGGAGTCCCCAGCCAGGTTCTGGTAGTTGTCCAGTCCGACGAACTGGAACGCCCCTACGCCCGTGTAGTTCGTGAAGGAGTAGACGAGCCCGATCACCGCCGGCCAGGCGAAGAACAGCGCGAAGAGCACGACATTGGCCGCGATGAGGACGAGCGGCGCAAGGGTGTACTTACTGCGTCTCCTGGGCGGGCTCACGGACACGTCCGAGGCGCGTTTTGTCATCTTCCTGACTCCGTGCTGGTGAAATAGGTTCCTGGGCTCAGGCCATGAGCCCGGCATCACGTGGGGGCCCGAGGCCGGGCGGCGGGGTCGAGAACACCGCCGCCCGGCCTCGGGCCCACGCTCAGCCGCCGACCTGCTGGTTGTAGCCGGCCACGATGTTCTCCAGGGCCTCGTCGGCCGACTGCTGGCCGTTGATCGCCTTGCCGAGCTCCGTCTTGGTCGGGTCCTCGGTGAGGCTCTTGCCCTTGAGCACCCAGTTCGTCTGCGCGCTGTTGAAGTAGCCGGAGATCGGGTCGTAGAGCGGGATCGACTCGTTGTACAGCTTGAACGCCGCCTGCGCCGCCTCGGACTTGAAGGGGTACTCCGGGTTCAGACCGCTCTCGACCGGCAGGAACCCGGACGCCTCACACAGCTCCTGGTAGTGGGCCGGCTCGTACAGCCAGGACAGGAACTTCTCCGCGGCGGTGGCCGCGTCGGCGTTGTTGTTGAAGCCCACCGTCATGCCGCCGCTGTTGACGTCACTGGCCTGCACCGGCTGGGCGGGAGTCGGGACGCTCGCCCACTCGAACTTTGTGATGCTCTCCGCGAAGGAGGCGACCTGCCACACGCCAGACCAGTAGGCGACCACGTCACCGCTCTGGAACATGGCCGACGGGTCGGCGCCGCTGGTCCACACCGACTTCGGCATGGTCTTGTCGTCGTTCAGTCCGACGAAGTAGTTCACGGCCTTCTTGGTCGCCGCGTCCGCCGAGAACTTGCCGGAGGAGTCCGCGTGGACGTACTTGCCGCCCATCTCGTACACCATGGCGCGGAGCCGGGAGGGCGACTGGTCGAACGTCAGGGAGTACTTGGCGCCGGCCTTCTCCCGGACCTCGTCCGCCGCCTTGATGAACTCGGTCCAGGTCCAGGTCTTCTCGGGCGAGGTCGGGTAGGAGACGCCGGCCTTCTCGAAGAGCGACTTGTTGATGAACAGGCCGGACGCGGTGACGTCCGAGGGGATGGACAGCACCTTCCCGGACGAGTCCTTGGCGACAAAGTTGGCGTTGATCCTGTTGCTCTTGTTGTTGGCGATCGAGCTGAGGTCGATCAGCTTGTTCGACCAGATGGGGTCCAGCTTCGGCACTGCCGCCACGTCGGGCAGGGAGTTCGCCTGCGCGGCGTTGCGCAGCTTCGCGTCGTAGCCGTCGTAGGGGATGTTGACGAGCTTGACGTCGACGCCGGCTTCCTTCTTGTACTGCGCCACCATCTTCTTCCAGCCCGCGTCCTGCCCCGGAACCGTGGAGATCCAGAACGTCAGCGACTTGGAGGTCCCGCCCGACTCGGAGCCCGACCCGCAGGCGGAGAGCAGCAGGGCACCTGCCGTGGCCACGGCAGCGAGGGGAACCAGGCGGCGTATACCGCCGCGGCCGAGTCGGCGGGAGCGCCGCACACCTACATTGATCATCTTCGATCCCTTTTTCGTCGCAGGGGACGGAGCACGGCGCCGACCGAGGCGGCACGGGTGCATTTTGCAGGAAAGGTCGCTTTCCGGGGGCGCGGCCTCGCCCGGCCGCGTCATCCTGACGGGCGAGGATCCCCGGCCGTCCTGGCCGTCACCGCACGGGCACGCCCTCGTGCGGTTGCCGTACGTCGAGTACGGGCGGGACGCTCGCTCCAAGCCGGCGTCCCGGCCGGCTCAGAAAGCGCTTGTCCGGACATTGGCAGACCTCCGGGTGACCCGTCAATGCTTCTCTCGCGCCCCACCGGTCACGGTTTGGATTCCGTGGGCGACCGCGAGCCGGCTCGCGCCCGCTACGGTACCGCTGTCGCCGACCGTGCTGCTGACCACCTCGGTGGGCCAGCTCAGCCGGGCCAGTTCGGCGCGTACACCGGGCAGGAGCTGCGGGTCCGCGCCGGTGGCGCCGCCCAGCACGATCAGCCCCGGGTCCAGCACGGCGGCCACGGCCGCGGCGAGCCGGCCCACATCGGCGGCATGCAGGCCGACCAAGGTGCGGGCCGTGGCGTGGCCCTCCCCCGCGAGGGCGAAGAGCCGCTCGGTGGTGCGGGGGCACGGGCCGTCGCCGTCCTGCCAGGCCTCGGTGACCCGCCGCAGGAGGGAGCGTGAGCCGATGCGCTCCTCCAGGGCCTCGTGGCGCGGTTCGCGGCCCTCGTCCCACGGGTAGGGCAGCCGGGCCACCTCTCCGGCGGCGCCGTTCGCTCCGCGCAGCACCTGGCCCGAGACCACGATGCCGAGGCCGATACCCACGCCGATCCGCAGATAGCCGAAGGTGAGGCGACCACGGGCGGCCCCCTCGTGCAGCTCGGCGAGCGCGGCGCAGTTGACGTTGTTCTCCAGGTGGACGGGAACACCCTGCGGCAGTGCGACGGCCACGGCGTCGAAGACGGGTCCCGCCTTGGCGGTCGCGGGGCGCATACCGGTGCCCTCCTCCTGTGCGGTGACATCGCCCACGGCGACGACGATGGCGCGCAGGGGAGCGCCGACGGGCAGCGCGTCCAGGGCCTTGCGTACGACGTCGGCGGCGTCCGCCCGGGAGCCGGTGCCCTCGGCGAGCAGGGTGCCGTCCAGGGCGCAGCCCCGCACCTGGGTGCGGGCGGGCCCGAGGTCGACGGCGAGCACGGCACCGGCGGCCGGTCCGAGACGGTAGACGGCGGCGGAACGGCCGGTGCCGCCGGAAGCGGTGCCGGAGTGGGCGGCGAGCCCGGCGGCCTCCAGTTCGGCCACGGCGGAGGAGACGGTCGGCTTGGACAGGCCCGCGCCGGCCGCCAGCTGGGGGCGGGTGGCGGTGCCCACCGCGGCCAGGACGGCGAACACCGCGCGGGCACTCTCGCTCAGGTTCATGCTCTCCCTCAGTCGTGCCACAGGGGCCTGTCGCAAGGGTCGTACGGCATCGGGGTTCCGTGCCTCTTGACGCACCCTACTTCGTTAGTAAACTTCCTAACGAAGTCATCGCGGTACTCGCCTGCCGCACTCGCCAGAGGCCCGTCCCGGGGCTTCCCGACCACCTCACCGCCGCTCGCCGCGCGACGTCCACGCCGCTCCGCGGCGCCGCGGCGGGGCATCGGCTCCCGCCTGCCCAGGCACGGTTCGCCCGCCGTTCGCTGTGCATCGCACTCACCGCGCGACGACGAAAGAGGATCCGTGCAGGACTCCGTGCCCGTCTCCCTCGGCATCGACGTGGGCGGCACCAAGACACATCTCCGCGCCCGCGCGGGAACGAACTCCGTCGCCGATCACGTGTGCACGAGCACCGGCTGGCGGCCGCACGACCCCGTGGCCGCCGCCGCGTGGCTGGCCGCGCTGATCGGTGAGGCGTTGCCCCGGGGCACGAGTCCCGCCGCGGTGGCCGTCGGCGGGCACGCCTGTGAGACGTCTCGCCAGTGCGAGGGGATCCGATCGGAGCTGCACGCCCTTCTCGGCGTTCCCTGCCTTGTCGTCGGGGACGCCGAACTCCTCGTGCCCGCCGCCGGGTTGGACAAGGGCGTCGGCCTCGTCGCCGGTACCGGCTCGGTCGCGGTGGGGCGGCTCGCCGACGGCACCCCGGTGCAGGTCGGCGGCTGGGGCGCCGTTCTCGGCGACGAGGGCGGGTCCGCCGGGCTGGTCCGCGAGGCCGCCCGGGCCGTCTGGGCCGCGCACGACCGGGGCGAGGCCCCCGACGTGCTCGCCCGCCGGCTCCTCGACGCGTTCGAGGTCGCCGAAGTCCCGGCGCTGGGCGCGGCGTTGGAGAGCGTCACCGGTGTCTCGGCCGAGTGGGGGCGGCACGCACCCGTCGTGTTCGCCGCCGCCGACGACGGCTCCCGGCTCGCCCGCGAGGTGATCGCCGACGGGGGCCGCGCGCTCGCGTCGCTCGTCGTACGGCTCGCCGGCCGCGGTGTCGCCGTCGACGACGTCGTGGTCGCGGGCAGTACGGTCCTGGCCCAGCCCTCCCTGTACACCGCGTTCACCGCCTCGCTCGCCGACGCCCTGCCGTCCGCGCGGCCGCGGCCCCTGCAAGTGCCGCCGGTCGACGGGGCGTTGGCACTTGCACAATCTCTCCTTCGACCGGTCACCGGCTGATCACCGGCCGGTCGCCGACTGGTCATGAACCGGTCACCCGTCGACTTCAGTGTCAGCCCGAAGATCCGAAAGATCCGAAGACCCCTTCCCTGTGATTCCCTGTGAAAGGAGCGGCATCCGTATGCCGTCATCAGCCGGGCACAACGCGCTCAACCGGCGTGTCTTCCTCAGAAACTCTCTCGGTGCCTCGGCGGGCCTCCTCGCCGCTCCGACCGTCGCGACCTGGTGGCAGGCGCCCGAGGCCAAGGCCGCCACGGCGTTCGCCGCCTTCGTCGACGACTACACGACCAACACCACGGCCAACCTCACCCCCGAGACGAACGCGGTGGTCCGCGCCCTCGGCGGCTTCGCGCGCATATGGAAGACGGGGGACGCCTGGAACACGGGCATCCCGCTCATGCCCGAGATCCTGCGCGCCAACATGCGCTACTGCGCGCGCATCACCGCCCGGCGCACCGACGCGCAGGCACGCGAGGCGTTCATCACCGACCGCCAGCACCAGAGTTACTCGGTGATCGCCGGCCTCGGCCCGCTCGCCGAGCTGTACAAGTCGGGCGCCAAGGCGGTCACGTCGATCACCACCGCCCCGGACGGCACCCCGCCGGCCAAGATCAGCGACTCCCTCCCCGCCGACGCTCCCGAGGGGTCCGCGACCGGCGCCGGGTCGACCACCTCCGAACTCGGCCTGGTGGCACAGCTCGTCAACACCGTGCGCGGACCGTTCGCGTCGAGCAACCCGTCCAAGTTCTCCTACCAGTACCCGCGACCCTGGCGGCTGAACGAGAACAGCGAGGCCGTCGACACCGGTGAGACCGACGAGTTCGGGTTCCCGGTGTACGAGTCCGATGTGATCGTCGCCCCGCAGCTGCTGCGGCAGCGCGGCGATGACCCGGACAGGGACGGCGGCTTCCCCAGCGGGCACACCAACGCCCTCCACCTGGCGGCTCTGGCCTACGCGTACGCCGTACCGGAACGCTTCCAGGAGATGGTGACCCGCGCCTTCGACTCCAGCCACTACCGGATCGTCTCGGGCATGCACTCCCCGGTCGACGTCATCGGCGGCCGTGTCATGGCCACGGCCCTGGCCGCCGCCGCGCTCGCCGACCCCAAGAACGCCGAACTGAAGGCCGCCGCCCGGGAGCAGGCCCGGTCGTACTTCCTGGCGCGGACCGGTACGACGGCGGACACGCTGTACGACTACGCCCACTCGGCCGGCCCGGACAGCGACCCGTACGCCGACCGGGCCGCCAACGCCCGCCTGGTCGCGCCGAAGCAGACGTACATCCTGTCCCGGCGGGGCCGTTCCGTGCCGATGACCGTGCCCAAGGGCGCCGAAGTCCTGCTGGAGACGCGGCTGCCCTATCTGGACGCGGCCCAGCGGCGCGAGGTGCTCCGCACGACGGCTCTGCCCTCCGGATACGTCCTGCTGGACGGCTGGGAGCAGTGGGGCCGGCTCAACCTCTTCGCCGCGGCCGACGCGTACGGCGCCTTCGACACGGACGTGCGCGTCACGATGGACGCGGCCGACGGCGGCTTCAGCGCGGCCGACACCTGGCGCAACGACATCTCGGGCTCGGGCGGGCTGGTCAAGCGCGGCACCGGCTCGCTGACGCTGACCGGCGCCAACCGGTACACGGGCGGCACCACCGTGGAGGCGGGTGTGCTGGTGGCCGCCTCGAAGGAGGCGCTCGGCCGCGGTGACGTCCACGTGGCGGGCGGCACGCTGAGCACGGGCGACAACACGGTGCGGGTGCGCGGCGGGTACGCGCAGGCCGGCGTCCTCGACGTCACGCTCGACCGTGGCACCGATCCCGCCCTCAAGGTGGACGGTCGCGCGGTCCTCCGGCGGGGCAGCTCGCTGGTCCTCCGGTTCGACCCCCGCCAGGCGCCGCGCTCCGGCAGCACGGTGGCGGTCATCGGGGCACGCTCCCTTCGGGGGCGCTTCGCCGAGATCACCGTTGCCGCCGAGGGCTGGAAGGCCGAGCAGGTCTGCACGGCGCGGGGGGTGTCGGTACGGCTGACTCGGCGGTGAGCGCCTGAGAGCTCGGTCGGTTCGGTGGGACGGCGGCTGCGGGCCGGTTGTGGCTGGTCGCGCCCACGCGGCGGAGCCGCACAGTGTCACCGCCCCGCGCCCCTGTGATGCCCCCGGAGTGCGAAAGGCCCTCTACGGCGTCGTGCGGGACTCCAGGTCGAGGCGGGTGTCGTTGCCGTAGACCCCCGTCTCGTCGCCTCGGATGCCGTACCAGAGCTGGAAGCGGGCGACGGCTTCGGTGAGGGTGGAGTCGTACCGGCCGTCGGTGGAGCCGTTCTCGTAGACGTTCGGGATCTCCAGCAGGCGCTGCTGCAGTTCCGTGACCTGCGGCCCCGTGTCGCCCTCGCGGAGGGTGCCGGGGCCGTCCGGGTCGGCGGCCCGGGCGGGGGGAGGCGCCGCGGGCGCCGTCGTGGGCGGGGACGGGGTGGTGGCGCGGGCCTCCTTCTCCGTGTCGCCGCCGGGCACCAGCAGCGCGAAGCCGAAGCCGATCAGGGCCGCCGCGCCCACGGCGACTGCGATCGCGGCCCGGCGCAGGACCGGACCGTTGCCACGCCGCGTCGCCCGTCGCCCGGCCCGGCGTCCGTCGCCCGGGAGCGCGTCACTGGCGTAGTCCTCACCGCCCGGGACGGGCGGCAGCTGCTGCGTCTCGTACTCCTCCGGCGGGGGCAGGATCCTCTCGGGCGCCACCTGGACGGACTCGTACCCCTCGTCCGGATCGGCTTCGTCCTTGTCCCGCTCCATCTCCCGGACCAGTTGCGCCAGCGCCTCCGTCCGGCGGCGGCGTACGACGTACGTGGGTTCGAGCACAGGACGCTTCGCCCTCTGCCCGGGCTCGGGCGGTGTCGACACACTGCTCTCCTTCCGTGCACGCGGTCTCCCGCCATCCCCTGGGAAGTGATACGGGCACGCGGGCCCGGAAGTTCAGCGCGAGCCATGCGCGGCGGGGAGCAGGGTGACGGCGGAGCGGGCGCGGGATCCCGACCGACCCCGGGCCGGGGGGCGAGGGCCGAGGGCCGGGACACGTCCCTCCCTCCCGCACCTTCACCTCCGCAGACACTCTTCGGACACCTTGAGGCATGATGCGACCATGACCGACCGCCATCCGATCCGCGTGCTGATCGCGGACGACCAGGACATGGTCCGCACCGGCTTCCGCTTCTTCCTCGACGCGCAGCCCGACATCACCGTCGTCGCCGAGGCGGCCGACGGGGAGACGGCCGTGCGGCTGGCCCGCGAGGTACGGCCGGATGTGTGTCTGCTGGACATCCGTATGCCCAAGCTGGACGGCCTGGAGGCCACCCGGTTGCTGGCCGGGCCGGGGGTCGCCGATCCGATGCGGGTGGTCGTGGTCACCACCTTCGACCTCGACGAGTACGTGTACGGGGCGCTGCGCGGCGGTGCCTGCGGCTTCCTGCTCAAGGACTCCGGGCCGACCCTGCTGGCCGAGGCAGTGCGGGCCGCCGCGGTGGGCGACTCCCTGGTGTCGCCGTCGGTCACGGTCCGGCTGCTCAAGCACGTCACGTCGACTCCCGAGCCGGCCGAGTCCGCCCCCGCTCCCACGCCGGAGCGCCCGCAGGAGCCGCTCACCGACCGCGAGCTGGACGTCGTACGCCTGGTGGCCCTCGGCCGCACGAACGCCGAGATCGCCGCGTCCATGTACGTCTCCCTCTCCACCGTGAAGACGCACCTCGCGAGCATCCAGCTCAAGCTCGCCGCCCGGAACCGCGTCGAGATCGCCGCCTGGGCCTGGCAGACGGGCCACGCGGGCGACCCGTCGTAACGGGCTCGCGCGCAGGCGGCGGTTCGTTGGGCCGCCTTTCCACGAACCGCTCTCCGGCGGACGCACGCTTCGACTGACGCATCGGCAGGCGGCGATGGATCTCCCGCTGTTGCGCCCCCTCCTCGCGGGTGTCGTGGTCGGCATGCGCTCGGCGGAGGAAGTACGGCGCGACGCCGAGGCGTTCGGGGTCGCCGTACCGGCGCGGCCGTGGGACCGGCCTGCGCGGTGCGGGACTGCTGGACGAGCGCGCGCCCACACGCCCGCTCCGTTCGTGCGGGCTCCTGTCGGCCGGTCGGCGAACGTGCGGCACCCCGCCCCGCCGTCAGGTCGTCACGTCGTCAGTGAGACGCGGATGCCCACCGTGCCGTCCGTGCCGCGGCGCAGGCGGCTGCCGAGGAGGGTGAGGCGGCCGAGGATGCCGTACTTGCGGGCGATGAGGTCCCGGTAGCGGGCGGTGGTGGCGGCGTCGAGGAGTTCGGCGGTGGCGGGGACGGAGTCGCCGGTCGGGTTGCCGCGGGCGTCGCAGGGGCCCACGAGGACATCGCCGCGGTTGCGGATGCGCCTGACCTTCCAGGAGTCGCCGGCCGTCCAGACGCCGAGCGTGTCGCCGTCCCGGACGACCCATACGGGAGTCGGGACGGGGGTGCCGTTCTTGCGATAGCTGGTGAGGAGCAGGTACTTGCCCGCGGCGAGCGCGTCCAGCGAGGTGTCGGCCATGGCGGGAGTCTAGGCGCCGGGCCGCCGGCAAAACGCGGCGGCCCGGCGCCCGGACGGCGTCCTCAGGAGAGCTGGCCGTCGTAGTCGGGCAGCTTGAACGTGCGCTCGGCGTGGCCGCCGACCAGGTCGGTGGTGTTGTTGCCGACGTTGGCGATGATCGTGTAGCCCTTGGACTCGATGTCCGCCCGCGCGCCGGTCTTGTAGTGGGCGACCTCGTCGAACAGGTCGGGCAGGTCACGGACGTACAGGCCGTCCATCGGGTAGCCGACGGTCTTCAGGTTCCACTGGGTGAGGCTGTGGATGATGCCCGGGCGGGCGGTGACGAAGAAGACGTCCACGCCACGGGACTTGGCGTACGTGGCCAGCTCCAGGGACGGCTTCAGGGCCGGGGTCGGCAGCTGGTACCAGGGGGTGTAGTCCGTCTCCAGCGTGGTGTTGTCGATGTCGAAGACGATGGCGAGCCGCTGCCCGGCAGCGTTCGCAGTGCGCTGCGTGATGTACGGCGTCGCCTGGTCTGTCACGGCCTTGACGTCCTTCTGCCAGGTCGCGTAGTCGGCCTTCTCCGCGGCCGCCGCGGTCAGCGCGGCCCGTGTCGGCGCCGCCGTCGCCGGAACCGCGGCGGTCACCGTCCCTCCGAGGCCCAGCGCCGCCACCGCCGCGACGGTCACGATCCGGCGTCCCGCACCGCTTGTCGTCATGTTCGTCCCCTTCGCATGTCGAAGCGGCGAGGTGGTCTGCCATCGCCGCGAATCGTCATGGTCATGCCCATTGATGGACGGGAGACAACGCGGAAGTTACTTATTGGTAGAGAGCCGTCGGCGATCAAGGCCGTCCGGATGTCGCTACAGTTCCTGGTCCCCGAAGGCGAGCGCGTCCAGGTCGCCGTCGAACTCCTCGCCGTTCAGGAACATCAGGCCCGGGGGATCGCTCGGCCGGCCCTTCCGGCCGTCCGGGCCGGGCAGGGGCTGCTCGGTCCAGATGCACTTCCCCCTCGGGGTGTAGCGGGTGCCCCAGCGCTGGGAGAGCGCCGTGACCAGTTGCAGGCCGCGGCCTCCTTCGTCGGTCTCCGTCGCCCGCCGGATGCGGGGCATCGTCAGGCTGCCGTCGAAGACCTCGCAGATCAGTTCGGTGCCGTGGAGCAGACGCAGGCGGACCGGGCCGCGGGCATGGCGGACGACGTTGCCCACCAGTTCGCTGGCCAGGAGTTCCGTGGTGGGGGTCAGGTCGTCCAGGCCCCAGGCGGCGAGTTGTTCGCGGACATGGCGGCGGGCCTGGCCGGCCGCCTTCGGGTCCTCGGGAAGCGGCCACGAGGCCACCCGGTCGCCGCTCAGGGCGTGCAGCCGGGCCACGAGGAACGCCGCGTCGTCGGCCGCCTGGTGCTCGGCGGGAAGCAGACCGGCCGTCAGGGTGTCGCAGAGGCGCTCCAGATCCGCGCCGGTGCCGACGGCGCCGCCTTCGTGCGCCGTGCTCAGCAGCCGGGCCATGTCCGCCATGCCCTCGTCGATGTCCCGCTTCGACGACTCGACCAGGCCGTCGGTGTAGAGCACGAGCAGGCTTCCCTCGGGCACCTCCAACTCGACCGTCTCGAACGGCGGTTTGGCCGCCCCCAGCGGCGGGTCGGCGGCCTGTTCCGGGAAGTGCACGGTGCCGTCGGGGTGGACCAGGGCCGGTGGCGGATGCCCTGCGCGGGCGATCGAACAGACCTGTGTCGTGGAGTCGTACAACGCGTACAGGCAGGTGACGTACGACTCCTCGCCCCAGCCGGCGACGATGTCGTTGAGGTGGCTCATGATCTCGTCGGGGGGCAGTTCGAGGTCGGCCAGGGTGTGGACGGCGGTGCGCAGCCGGCCCATGGTGGCCGCCTCGGGCAGGCCGTGGCCCATGACGTCGCCCACGACGAGGGCGACCTGGCCGCCGGAGAGTGGGATGATGTCGTACCAGTCGCCGCCCACGTCCATGCCCTGCCCGGCGGGGAGGTACCGGGCGGCGGCCGTGCACGCGGGCAGGTCCGGCAGGCCCTTGGGGAGCAGACTGCGCTGCAGTTCGCGGGACCGGGCGTGCTCGGCGTCGTACAGCCGGGCCCGTTCCAGGGCCTGGGCGACGAGCGCGCTGATCGTGGTGAGCAGGACGCGTTCCTCACCGGTGAGCCGCCGCGGACGGTCGAACGTCACCGCGCAGACCCCGAAGGTGTGCCCGGACGCGGTCAGCGGCAGAAACGCCCAGGCCTGCTTGCCGGCGCGGCCGGGCAGGTCGGCCCGCCCGGGGTAGCGCGCGGTGAACTCCTCCGCCGAGGACAGGAACAGCGGCGCACCGGACACGACCGCGTCCCAGATCGGGTCCCCGGGCGAGCGCGGGCGGTTGTCGAGGAAGGCGAGGACGTCGTCCGGGTAGCCCATGGATCCGACAGTGTGCAGGCGGTCGCCCTCAAGTGCCTGCACCACCAGCCCCGTGGCGGCGAACGGCGGCAGCACCCGTCGGGCGATCGCGTCGACCACGTCCTGTGAGGTCGTCGCCTTGGCGAGCGCCGCGGTCAGCTCCGCGATCCGTGCCGCCCGCTCGGAGGCGGCGCGCTCGGCCGCCCGGCGCTCCTCCTCCAGGCGCCGCTTCTCGGTGACGTCGGTGAAATAGAGGGTGCGGCCGTCGGGCCCCGGGACCAGCCGCACGTGGTAGCGGCGCCCGCTGTCCGGCGTGTGTACGTCGAAGCCGACGGGCTTCTCCTCGGCCGCGGCCGTCCGGCAGCGGTACTCCAGGCCCGGGACCTGCCGTGCGGCGGGCAGGTCCCACAGCACGCGCCCGAACAGTTCCTCCTCGGAGAAGCCCAGCGTGCGTTCCGCCTCCAGGTTGGCGAAGGTGATCCGCCACCCGTCGTCCACCGCGAGGAAGCCGTCGCTCATGTGGCGCAGGGCCCGGCTGAGGGCGTCACGGGCGGAACGGGACTCGTTGCTCGCCCATCCCACACCGATCATCCGGAGGGGTTCGCCGTTCTCGTCGTACGTGGCCCTGCCGCGGGCCTGCGTCCAGCCGTACGTGCCGTCCAGGCGCTGCACTCGGTACTCGGCCTCGAACACGGTGTGGTCGCGGATCGCCCGGTCCACCAGCGCCAGCGTGGGGGCCAGGTCGTCGGGGTGGACGCATCTCATCCAGCCCTCGACCTTGCCCGTGAAGTCCTCCGGTCTGGTGCCGTAGAGCTCCAGGGCCGCTTCGTCCCAGATCAGGTCGCCGGTCCCGATGTTCCAGTCCCACGATCCGACGCTGACCTCCTTCAGGGCCTGCCGCAGGTGCTCACTGTCCGGCTCGGCGTGCGAGGGCCCGGACGGTGGCGGTGCCTGGACCATGCGGTCCTCGGTCCAGGCGACGACGGACCGGAGGAAGGCCCACTGCACAGGGGTGGGCTCGCCCCGGTCGCCGGTCAGGACGGTGAGCGCGCCGATGCTGCGGTCCCCGCCGAACACCGGCACGGCGGCCAGGCCCGTGCCCGGCCATACGACGTCCGCGGTCTCCTGCGGAGTCCCGGCGGGCTCGGTGGAGGTGTGCGGCACCCAGACGCCGCTGCCCTCGTGCAGGGCGCGGGCCGGGACCAGTGGGCCCTCCTGGTCGACGATCTCCCACGCGCGGGTGAGGCCGGGCGGCAGACCGGCCTCCGACACCAGGCGCAGCGCGGACATGGGGCCACGCAGATGAATCGCTCCGCCCAGGGCGCCCAGCTCGCCCACCACATGCTGCAGTGCCAGCCGGAAGACCTCACTCTCCGCGACACCGGGGGCAACCGTGCGGAGGAGAGCCAGCCGTGCGTTCATGGTGCGAACATTATCGTTCCAGCCTCAACCGGAACGCTGCTTCGCAGGATTCTCACGCTCGACTACGATCATGGGAACGGGAGATCAACGGCTGGGAATCCAGGCCGAGTTGAGTTGGCCGGGACCGACCTCTTCAGGAGCGGCATGGACATCGGCGTCTTCATCCCCATCGGCAACAACGGCTGGCTCATATCCAAGAGTTCACCGCAGTACCTGCCGACCTTCGAGCTGAACAAGGCCATCGTGCGGAAGGCCGAGGAGCACGGGCTCGACTTCGCACTGTCGATGATCAAGCTCAAGGGGTTCGGCGGCGAGACCGAGTTCTGGGACCACTGCCTGGAGTCGTTCACGCTGATGGCGGGCCTGGCCGCCGTCACGGACCGCATCAAGCTGTACGCCTCCACGCCCATCCTCGCCCTGCCGCCGGCGATCGTCGCGCGCATGGCCGTGACGGTCGACTCGATCGCCCCCGGCCGGTTCGGCGTCAACATCGTCACCGGCTGGGCGCCCGGCGAGTACTCCCAGATGGGCCTGTGGCCCGGGGACGAGCACTTCGGCAACCGCTACGCCCGGGCCGTCGAGTACGTCACCGTGATGAAGGAACTGTGGCGCGAGGGCGTGAGCGACTTCAAGGGCGAGTTCTACGAGATGGACCACTGCGTGCTCTCCCCCCGGCCGGCGAACGGACACATTGACATCGTTGCCGCCGGGCAGAGCGGCACCGGCATGCGGTTCGCCGCCGAGCACGCCGACTACAACTTCATCCTGGGCAGCGGCGTCAACACCCCGCTCGCGTTCGCGGACTCCACGGCCACGCTCGTGGACGCGGCGCGGGAGACGGGCCGGGACGTGGGAGCGCTCTCGTTGTTCATGGTCGTCGCGGACGAGACCGACGAGGCCGCCCGCGCGAAGTGGCAGGACTACCACGACAACGCCGATCGCGCGGCGCTGGCCTACATGGCGGGGGAATCGGCCACGGACACCACCGCCGACGGCTCCTCGACCGCACGGACCATCGTGCTGCCCGAGGGTGCCGTGAACTTCAACATGGGCACGCTCGTCGGCTCGTACGAGACGGTCGCGGGGATGCTCGACGAGATCGCCGAGGTCCCCGGCACCAAGGGGATCATGCTGGTCTTCGACGACTTCCTCGAAGGCGTCGAGAGCTTCGGAACACGCATCCAGCCGCTGATGACGTCCCGGTCGGGCAGGCCGTCCGCGGACTGAGGCACAAGGGGCACGTGGGGCGGCCGGTGGCACGTGACCAAAAGTTCCGCCTGTGAAGATCCGCGGACTCCGGACGGAGGCCAACTCGGGCGTCTACATTGCCGGTTGGCACCGCGCGCACGCGCAACACGCACACGCCTCCAGGAGTCGATCCGTGACCGAGCACCCGACCGCCGCGGCCTCTTCCCCGGAGGGGATACGCGGCCGTATCAACGCCACCCAGCCGCACACGGCCCGGATCTGGAACTACTGGCTCGGCGGCCGGGACTACTACGAGTGCGACCGGGCCGCCGGCGAGCGGATCCGCGGGCTGTACCCGGCCATCGGCGAGTACGCCAGGGCGGACCGGCTGTTCCTGGGGCGTGCCGTGCGCCATCTGGCCGGTGACCTCGGGATACGCCAGTTCCTGGACATCGGCACGGGGCTGCCGACCGCGGAGAACACGCACGAGGTCGCCCAGGGGATCGCCCCGGACGCACGGGTCGTCTACGTGGACAACGACCTGCTGGTCCTGACCCATGCCCGCGCCCTGCTCAGAGGCACACCCCAGGGCCGTGTCGACTACCTCGACGAGGACCTCCGCAACGTCGACGCGATCCTCGAACACGCCTCGCGGACACTGGACGTCAGCCGGCCGATCGGGCTGATGCTGCTCAGCGTGGTCATCTTCCTCGGCGACGACGAGGACCCGTACGGCATCGTGCGCCGCCTGGTCGACGCCCTGCCGCCGGGCAGCCATGTGGTCCTCTCACACACCATCACCGGTCCGGCCATGCCCGACGTGGACGCGGCCGTCCGCTTCTGGAACCAGCACGGCACCCCCGGCATCACCCAGCGCACGCCCGAGGCCGTCGCCCGCTTCTTCGACGGGCTGGAGCTCCTCGAACCGGGGGTCGTCTGCTGCTCCCGCTGGCGCCCGGAGGCCACCGGCCGCCCGGAGCCGGACGCGGTCGCGCTGTTCGGCGGAGTGGGGTGCAAGCACTGATGGCGGTTCCGTGGGTGAGGCTCCAACTCGACGTCTGTGCCTTCGACTTCGCGCGCTTCCAGCCGTACGTCGACAAGTACCGCACCTCAGGCATCCGGCTGACCACACTCTCCGAGCTCGGCGACACTCCGGAGCACCGGCGGGAGTTGTACGAGCTGAACAAGGAGTGCTCGGCGGACATCCCGGAGCGCGGTGCGTTCTTCTCGTACGACGAGTACCGGCGGCAGCGCTTCGACGCGCCCGGCTTCGATCCGCGCGGTGTGGTCCTCGCGCTGGACGGTGACGCCTGGATCGGGATGGCGGCGAGCTCGGACCGGCGCGGGTCGGGGTTCGTGTTCAACGAGATGACCGGGGTGCGGGCCGACTGGCGGGGCCGGCACCTCTCGGTGGCGATGAAGACGTTCGGCTTGGGCTTCGCCGGGCTGTGCGGGGTGAGCATGATCCGTACCGTCCACCACCCGCTCAACGCGAGCGCGATCGGCATGAACCGGACGATGGGCTACGTCGACGCCGACTGGTGAACACGGGGGCGTCACCGCACGTATGAGGGAAGGGCGCTCAAGGACCGGAGGCCCTGGCGGCGGTGACGCCGTGTCGTACGGGGTTCGGGAGCCAGGTAGATGAGGCACGCACGACGACGGGTCGTCCGGCGGGTGGCACGGCTGGCGGCCGTCGGCGGACTGCTCTGCGGCGGGTTGATGGTCACGCAGGCCGTGGCGAGCGAGCCGGGGCGGGCCGACTCGGCGCCGCCGACGGTGACTTCGGCCCGTACGGCGGCCGACACCGGTTCGGGCATGGTCTCGGAGCTGGGCGCCGACCGTACCGCCGGCTCGTGGATCGCCTCGGACGGAATGCCGGTCGTGGCGGTGACCGACGAGGAGGCGGCGGCCCGGGTCGAGGCGGCCGGGGCGCGCCCCAAGATGGTCGAGTACAGCATGGACGACCTCAAGTCCGCGACCAGCGCGCTGAGTTCGGCACCCCGGGTGGCGGGCACCTCCTGGGCCGTCGACCCCTCGTCGAACGAGGTCGTGGTGCGCGCCGACAGGACGGTGTCGGCCGAGGACTGGTCCCGGCTGACCCGGCTGGCCGAGGACATCGGCGGTTCCGTGCGGATGGAGCGAACCGAGGGCACGTTCACCACGCGGCTCAACGGCGCCGAGGCGATCTTCGGGACCGGCGGACGCTGCTCGGTGGGCTTCAACGTCACGAACGGGGAGGGCAACTACATGCTCACCGCCGGGCACTGCGGACCCGCGGGCTCGGTCTGGTTCACGGACACCCAGGGCTCCGGCGAGGTGGGCCTGACGATCACGTCGAACTTCCCGGGCGGCGACTTCTCCCTCGTGCGGTACGACGACGACGCGCAGAACACCTCCTCCAACGTCGTCGCGATCGGTGACGGACGCGGGGTGCGCATCACGTCGGCCGCCGATCCCACGGTCGGGCAGAAGGTGTTCCGCAGCGGCAGCACCAGCGGGCTTGCCGAGGGCGAGGTGACGGGGCTCGACGCGACCGTGAACTACCCCGAGGGCACGGTCACCGGGCTCGTCGAGACCACGGTGTGCGCCGAACCGGGCGACAGCGGCGGCCCGTTGTTCTCCGAGGGTGTCGCGCTCGGCGTGACCTCGGGCGGCAACGGCGACTGCACCACCGGCGGTACGACGTTCTTCCAGCCGGTCACCAAGGCCCTGAAGGCCCTCAACGTAGAGCTGGCCGGGCTGCCCCAGGCATCCGAGCCCGACCCCGGAGTGTCCGCCGCGCCGTCGGACGACGCCTCGCAGGGGGCGGCGGTACCGGGATCGGCTCAGCCGGGTGCGGTGCAGCCGGTGGAGGCGTCGGATGCCGCGACGCCTCTGCTGGACCGGATCGTGGACCCGCGGAACGTGGGGCCGGGCCTGCTGGTCATCGCGGGGAGTCTGGTGGCCCTGGCGGCGACGCGCTTCATCCGTACGGAACAGGACCGGGCGGCGTTCCGGCGCCAGTACTCGCAGAGCTGGAGCTGAGGGGCCCGCCGCTCGGGGTGGTGTCCGTCACTTCAGGTGACCACGGGCCGGGTTACGCGGCCTTCCTCGCACTCGGGGAGGCCGCCGCCCACTCCGTGACGAGCCGCTGGTACTCGCGCCGCTGTTCGCCGTCGAGCGTCCCACCGCTCCGGAACCACAGGGCCCGGATCTCCGCGTTGACCTCGGCGGCTGTTCTTTCCGTTCTTTCCAGGACGATTTCAGGAGTGGTGGACATGCTGTGAAGCCTACGGCGCCTGGCGTGAAGTCACCGTGAGTAAAAGCACTTCTTCGGGCATTACGGGACGTGAAGCTGATCACTCCATGTTTACGCCACCGTAGCTCCGAGCACGAGCCCCTGAATGGCCAGTACGGCGGCGCCGCGCGCCCAGTCGTGGAAGTCCGACACCTTGGTCTCCAGGTGCACCGGTTCGGCCATCGGATGGCGGTGGGCGCGGACGGTCTCCGCCACGGCCGCCCCGGCCACGTCGACAAGGCCCACGCCCTCTCCGGCGAGCAGGATCTTCTGCGGCATGGCGAAGTTGGCGATCTGGGCGACCAGCGTGCCGAGCGCGCGGGCGGCTTCGTCGATGACGCGTGCGGCCATGGGCTCGCCGGCGGCGGCGAGGGCGAGGATCTCCTCGTACGCCCTGTCCTCGCCGGTGGCGGCGCGGATCTGGTAGCGGATGCTGGGGATGGTGAGCAGTGAGACGGCGCTGCCGCGGTCCCCGTCGGGGGTGAGCGGGCCGTGCGGGTCGACGAGCCAGCGGCGGCCGACGCCGTGGCCGTCCTCGGCGGAGGGGATCCGGCGGCCGCCGAGGACCAGCCCGTAGCCGAGCCCGGCGCCGATGGTGAGCACCGCGAAGCGGTCGAGGCCGCGGCCGGCACCGAACCAGGCCTCGGCCTCGACGAGGGCGGCCACGTCGTTCTCGACGACCACGGGCAGCCCGGTGCGCTCCTCGACGAGGTCGGCGAAAGGTACGTCGTGCCAGCCGAGGAAGACCGACCCTGCGACGACGGCACGGCCTTCGACCCGGCCGCCCACACCGATGCCGATGCCGGCCGGGCCCGGGATGTCACGCGTGAACTCGTCCGTCATCTCCCGCAGCAGCTCGGCGACTTCGGCGGGCTCGTGCGTGGTGAGCCGGCGGTCGTGGCGGGCGACGACGTCACCCCTGAGCGTGGTGACGACGCCGTAGACCATGTCCTCGGTGATCTTGAAGCCGATGAAGGAGCGGGACTCGGCGACGATGTCGAGGGGCTGCGAGGGGCGCCCCTGCCGGACCGCTCCCACCGCGCCGCCCTCCCCGCCCCCGCCCCCGCCTTCGGTCTCGGCCTCGACGAGGAGGCCTGACTCGATCAGCGGTTTGGTCAGCCGGGTGAGGCTGCCCGCGGAGAGGCACAGCCGCCGGGCGAGCTCGGTGCGCGACAGCGGCCCGTGCACGAGCACCTCGATCGCCACCGCGCGTTCCCCGGGGCTGAGCGGCGGCCAGTCGGCAGTGAGTGCGGTCATGTAGGTCAGACTCCCACAGATTTTATTCAGCCATGGAAGCAATACCATCACTCTAGGCCGAGATCGACGCCCGGAAAAGACGTCTGCACGCCCCTTGACGGCTCAATTATTCCGCCACAAAAGTAAGTGGCCTGAGGCCGAGCCGCCGCCGAGGGAGCCCCCGATGACCGTCGCCTCCAGCAGCCCACCATCCCGACTACCACTGAGCGGCGCCGAACGCGGGGCGCCGGCGATCAAGGTGAAGCGACGCGCCCGCGGCGACGGCGCCCTGGCCGCCGCCTTCATCGCCCCGGCGATGCTGGGCTTCCTGGTGTTCCTGCTCTGGCCGACGCTGCGGGGCGTCTACCTGAGCTTCACGCGCTTCAACCTGCTGACCCCGGCGGAGTGGGTGGGGCTCGACAACTACGTCCGCATGGTCAACGACCCGATCTTCTGGGACTCGCTCACGGTCACCGTCGAGTACGTGGTCATCAACATCGGCGTCCAGACCGTGGCGGCGCTCGCCATCGCCGTACTCCTCCAGCGGCTGACCCAGTCGGCCTGGCTGCGGGGCATCGTGCTCACCCCGTATCTGATGTCGAACGTCGTCGCCGGTCTCGTCTGGCTCTGGATCCTCGACACGCAACTCGGCATCGGCAACGAGATCATCGGCGCCCTCGGCGTCGACCGCATCCCCTTCCTCGCCGACGAGACCTGGGCGATCCCCACCATCGCCCTGATCAACGTCTGGCGACACGTCGGCTACACCGCCCTCCTCCTCTTCGCCGGTCTCCAGGCGATACCGAACGACATGTACGAGGCGGCCAAGGTCGACGGCGCGAGTGAGTGGCGGATGTTCTGGCGGATCACCATGCCGCTCCTGCGGCCCGTGCTCGCGGTCGTGCTGATCATGACGGTGATCGGCTCGTTCCAGGTCTTCGACACCGTGGCGGTGACCACCGCGGGCGGCCCGGCGAACGCGACCAACGTGCTCCAGTTCTACATCTACGGCTCCGCGTTCGGCCGCTTCCAGTTCGGCTACGCCTCGGCGATGTCCGTCGCCCTGCTGGTCGTGCTCAGCGCGATCACCGTCCTCCAGTACCGGCTCACCCGGGCCGGCCGGACCGACCTCGGCTGACGGGAAGGAGACACCGAGATGGCTGCCGTGACGACCACGACGACGACCGTACGACCGCTCCGGCGCGGGTTCTCCTTCGGACGGGCCACCGCCTGGACCGTGATGGTCCTGATCGTCCTCATCACCCTGCTCCCGTTCTACTGGATCCTGCGCACCGCGCTCTCCACCAACGCCGGCCTCAGCGCCGACCCCACCAACCCACTGCCCGCCGACCTCACCGGCAGTGGCTTCGAGCGAGCCCTCGGTCTGCAGTCGGCCGAGGAGGCGATCGCGCAGGGCGGCGCGGGCGGCGGGCTCGACTTCTGGCGCTATCTGCTCAACTCGGTGATCGTCGCGACACTGATCACCGGCTGCCAGATCTTCTTCTCGGCGATGGCCGCGTATGCCTTCTCCCGGCTGCGCTGGCGCGGCCGGGACAAGGTCTTCGGGCTGTTCCTGGCCGGGCTGATGGTGCCGACCATCTTCACGCTGCTGCCGAACTTCGTGCTCATCAAGCAACTCCACCTGGTGGACACGCTGTTGGGCATCGCGCTGCCCAGCCTCTTCATGACCCCGTTCGCGGTCTTCTTCCTGCGTCAGTTCTTCATGAACATCCCACGGGAGGTCGAGGAGGCGGCGCTGCTCGACGGCGCCGGAAAGATCAAGATCTTCTTCCGGGTGATCCTGCCGATGGCGTCCACGCCGGTCATCACGCTGTCCGTGCTGACGTACATCACCGCCTGGAACGACTACTTCTGGCCGCTGATGGTCTCCTACAGCGACGGCTCCCGCGTGCTGACCGTGGCGCTGGCGGTCTTCCGGGCGCAGACCCCGGCGACCGGCGTCGACTGGTCGGGGCTCACGGCGGCGACGCTCATCGCCGCGCTGCCGATGCTGGTGCTCTTCGCCTGCTTCGCCCGCCGCATCGTCAGCTCCATCGGCTTCACCGGGATCAAGTGAGGGAACGGACCATGCGACTTCGTACGCTGACCGCGATGACCGGCGCACTCGCCCTGTCCCTGGTGACCGGCTGCGCGCAGGGCGACTCCACCGGGTCGTCCGCGAACACAGTGACGTACTGGCTGTGGGACGCGAACCAACTGCCCGCCTACCAGGCCTGCGCGAAGGGGTTCGAGAAGGAGAACCCCGGACTGAAGGTCAGGATCACCCAGTTGGGCTGGAGCGACTACTGGACCAAGCTCACCGCCGGCTTCATCGCGGGCACCCAGCCGGACGTGTTCACCGACCACATCCAGAAGTTCGGCCAGTTCGTCGATCTGGACGTGCTGGAGCCGCTCGACGACCTGGACATCGATGAGGCCGACTACCAGCCGGGGCTCGCCGCCAACTGGATCGGCCAGGACGGCCGCCGCTACGGCACCCCGAAGGACTGGGACACCGTGGCACTCTTCTACGACGAGAAGATGGCGAAGGACGCCGGCCTCACCGCCGAGCAACTGGGCGGCCTCTCCTGGAACCCCGAGGACGGCGGCACCTTCGAGAAGGCCGTCGCCCGCCTCACCGTCGACGAGAACGGCCAACGGGGCGACGAGCCGGGCTTCGACAAGGACAATGTCAAGGTGTACGGGCTGGCCACCAACGGCGGCGGTTACGGCGACGGCCAGACGCAGTGGAGCCCCTTCACCGCCTCCGCCGGGTGGAGCTATACGGACAAGGCACGGTGGGGTACGGAGTACCAGTACGACAGCGAGACCTTCCAGTCCGTCATCGACTGGTACTTCGGCCTGGCGGACAAGGGCTACATGGCCCCCTTCACCGACTACAACGTCCAGTCCAACCAGGGCAACACACAGGTCGCCGCGGGCAAGGCGGCCGCCGCCTTCGACGGGGCCTGGATGATCTCCACGTACCACGGCTTCAAGGGCAAGGACATCGCCACGGCCCCCACCCCGGTCGGCCCGACCGGCAAACGCGCCACCATGATGAACGGCCTCGCCGACTCCATCACCAAGGGCTCCAAGAACAAGGAGGGCGCCCGGAAGTGGGTGGCGTATCTGGCCTCCGACAAGTGCCAGAGCGTTGTCGGCGAGTACGGGATCGTCTTCCCCGCCACTCCGGACGGCACCAGGGCCGCAGTCGCCGCCTACGAGAAGAAGGGCATCGATGTCACGGCCTTCACCCGCCCCGTCGCGGACAAGGACGACTTCCGGACCTTCTCCTACCCGATCACCAACTACGCGGCGGACGTGACGGCGCTCATGCAGCCCGCGATGGAGGCCATCTACGGCAACGGCACGCCGGTGAGCAGCCTCGACGAGACCAACGACCAGATCAACCTCATCCTCGACCAGTGAAAGGCATGTCCTTCATGACGTTCTCCCTCGGCATCGTCGGCGCCGGCCAGTTCTCGGGCCAGTTCGCGAAGCTGTTCCTGGCCCATCCCGGCGTGAACGACGTGTACGTCACCGACCTGCTCCCCGAGCGGGCCGAGCGACTGGCGGCCGCGGAGGGGCTGTCGGGCACGTTCCCCTCGTACGAGGCGATGCTGGAGTCGAAGGACGTGGACGCCGTCGCGATCTTCACCCAGCGCTGGACGCACGGCCCGCTGGTCGTCCAGGGGCTGAACGCCGGCAAGCACGTGTACTCGGCGGTGCCCATGGCGATCAGTACGGAGGAGATCGCCGCGATCATCGACGCGGTCAGGGCGACCGGGCTGACGTACATGATGGGCGAGACCAGCCAGTACAACCCGGCCACCGTCCACGCCCGCGACCGGATCGCCGAGGGCGCCTTCGGGCGGCTCTTCTACGCCGAGGGCGACTATGTGCACGACATGGACCTCGGGTTCTACGAGGCGTACCAGTACAGCGGCGGCGAGGACTGGAAGGAGACCGCCAGCTATCCCCCGCTGCTGTACCCGACGCACTCGGTGGGCGGGGTGCTGGGGGCCTGGCAGACGCACGCGGTGAGCGTGTCGGCGGTCGGTGTGCGCGACGAACGCGGGGACGGCGTGTTCGACAAGGAGATCAGTCGGTTCGGGAACGACTTCTCCAACGCGACCGCGCTGTTCGAGGTGGCCGGGGGCGGTTCGTTCCGTACGAACGAGTTCCGCCGGGTCGGCTATCCCTCGCACATCCGGGAGTCGCGTTTCCGGTTCTTCGGGACGGACGCGAGCATGGAGCAGATCGCCACGGTGGCGCTGTGGCAGGACAAGAAGGGGGTGAAGGACATCAGCGAACTGCTGGAGCCCAAGCCCACCATGTCTCCTGACGATCCGTCACTGACGCACATCGCGCCGGAGCTGCGGGCCGCCTTCACCTCCGGTTCGGCGCCGGTGCACGACCGGTCGCGGCTGCCGCGGGAGTTCGACCATCTGCACAACGGGCACGAGGGCAGCCACCACTTCCTGGTGGACGACTTCGTGACCGCGGTCAACACACGGACACTGCCGTCGGTGAACGCGTGGGTGGCGGCCCGCTACACCCTGCCGGGCATCGTCGCGCACGAGTCCGCTCGGCAGGGTGGGGTCAGGCTGGACATCCCGGACTTCGGGGACGCGCCCCGGGTGTGACGCTTCCGCGCGGGTGGGCCGGGTGCCGGACTTCGTGTCAGGTGCCCGGCTTGCGGCCGTACACGTAGACGTCGTCGCCCTTCTTCAGCAGCGACCAGTACTTCTTGGCGTTGGACTTCCGCATGTTGACGCAGCCGTGGGAGCCGGGCGGGCTCCACACGCTGATGCCGACGGAGTGGAAGGCCTGGCCGCCGTCGAAGAACTGGCTGTAGGGCATGGGCACGTCGTAGATGGTCGAGACGTGGTCGATGTTCCGCCAGTAGATCTTCTTCAGGCCGGTGCGGGTCTCGTATCCGTCGCGGCCGGTGCGGACCGGGACGGGTCCGTAGACGAGCTTCCTGCCGTCCTGGATCCAGCTCAGCTGGAGCGTGAGGTTGACGCAGGCGATCCGGCCCTTGTTGACCGGGCACTTGCCCGCCTTGTTGGGCTTCTTGCCGACGGCCTTCTGCTTGTTCTTCAGGTTCATCACGCCCCAGGTGATGGGGCCGGCGTACCCGATGTTCGGCTTGATGCCGTGCCTCGTCTGGAAGGCCCTGATCGCCTTGCAGTCGGCGGCGGACTGCTTGCCGTCGACCGGCCGGCCGAGGAACTTCTCGACCTTCTTCTGGTACGGCCCGGTCTGCGTCGTACAGCTCGCGGCCTGCGCGGGCGCGGCGCCCAGCGCGACGGTGAGCGGTACCACCAGTCCGGTGATCCCGAGTGCGACGGTGCCCCGTCTCCGTATGTCCCCCATGGTCTGCCTTCCCTCTCGCGGCTCCTGTGGCCTCGCCTGCTAGACCGGCATCGGGCGGTGAGGGTTGCGTACGCGCCCGGGCTGCGACGAAACGGTTACACAACCGCCTCCGCGGGAGTGGACGTCGAGAGCCTGTGAAATAGCTCAATTCTCCATTCACGGCCCCCAATTCGGGGTTAGAGTCTCCTCATGACCAAGAGTGATTCCATATCTCGTGTGGCCCTCAAGAAAATCACCCCCGATGTGTCCGGAGCGATGGGCGCTCTGCACGCCGCCGCTGTTTCCGCGGCGCAGGACGCAAAGGTGGAGCCGGAACTGCTGGAGCTCATCAGGATTCGCGCGTCGCAGATCAACGGCTGCGCGTTCTGCCTGGACATGCACACCAAGGACGCCCGCGCCCAGGGCGAGACCGAGCAGCGGATCCACACGCTCGCCGCCTGGCGGGAGACTCCCTTCTTCTCCGAACGGGAGCGTGCCGCACTGGCGTTGGCCGAGGCCGTGACGCTGGTGCACGACGGGCGCGTCCCGGACGCGGTGTACGCCCAGGCAGTCGAGGTCTTCGACGAGGCGCAGATCGCGGCGCTGATCTGGGCGGCCACGGTCATCAACGCGTACAACCGGATCGCGATCTCGACGCGTATGGCGCCGGGCGGCTATCAGCCGGTTCAGAAGTAGGGTCCGACTCTCCCGGAGGGGTTTTCCGGGAAACGGGACACGTCAATGGCGCCGGGCCGTGGTGAATTCGGCCCGGCGCTCTTCTTCGGTCATTTCCGCAGGTGTGTCGTTTTCGCTGCCGTGGGGGATTCATACTGTGCGGGATTCATGCTGTGTGGATTCGTACGGCGGCGTGTATTCACTGGCCCGGCAGCGGCTCCATGATCTCGTCCAGCCACTGACGCCACTGCGCGGCACGCGGCGCCGGGCCGGCGGTCATCGGGCGTCCCGTCCAGGCCGTCACGGGCCGGATCCCGTGCAGGGCGTTGACCAGCCACACTTCGCGGCCGTCCAGCTCCACGAGGCGCCGCTCGCGGTGGGCGACCGTGATCCCGGTCTGCCGGGCCCGGCCCTGGATCAGCCCCATGGTCACGCCGGCGAGCACGGGCAGCCGTGGCGAGGGCAGGCAGAGCGTGTCGTCCTCCCACCACAGCAGGCTGGAGTTGGCCGCCTCGATCACCAGACCGGAGGGCGCGATCAGCACCGCCTCCTCGGCCTGCGCCCGCGAGGCCCGCCCGCGGACCCGGGCCAGGGCGTCCAGGTCCGGTCCCTTGCGGCGGGGCACGGTACGCGGATCGAGCTGGCCCGCCGCCCAGACCCGTACGTCCGGGGCGAGCGGCGGCGCGTGCCGCAGCAGCAGCCTCAACTGAAGGGAACCCGCCGCGAGTTCCACGCGGGGGAACCACTCCCCCGTACGCGGCAGCGCGGCGGTCATGTCCTGCCAGAACTCGACGAGCCGGCGCAGGGGTGGCGCGCCGCACTGGCCGCAGGCCCGCAGGAAGCGCTCGCGGTGCCGGTCGAAGCCGCGCACCCGTCCGTCGCGCAGCAGCCACGAGTCCGCGACGAGCAGCCGCCCGCCGGGTCCGGGGTCCATCGTCAGACCACGGCCGGGCGACCATGCCAACAGCCCCTCCGCAGTGGCCGGTTGTGTCACTCGGAACTCCTTTCAGTACTTCCGTCCCGCGTACTTCCGTTCAGTACTTGCGTCCTGCGGCCGCGGGTGCGCCGTGCCGGGGTCCGTACGGTGCGTGCTCCAGCCAGGAACCGCACCACGGCACGACGGGCGCGAGGGCCGCCGCCGCGCGCTGCTTGACGCGGACGATGCGCCGTCGGGGCCGCAGATGCTCCAGGGCCGTACCGGCGGCCGCGCTGTTGAACAGGCCTGCGGCACGCCGGAGTTCGGCGAAGGAGGCGACCGCGTCGGGCGCGCCGGCGGCGGCGTCTGCTGCCGCTGCCGCGTCAGCGATGCCGCTGTTCATGCCGCGTGCCCCGAACGGCGGGAAGAGGTGGGCCGCCTCGCCGACGAGCAGTACCCGGTGGTGCGGGTCGGTGAAGGAGGCCGCGACCTTGCGCAGGAAGCGGTACGTCGACACCCACAGAATCCGCTCGGCGTACCCCTCCCCCACGACCGTCGGCAGCCATCGGCGTACGGCCTCCTCGGTGCCGTACTCCTCCTCCGCGTCGTCGTCGCGGCACTGCAGGTCGACCTGGAAGCCGCCGGTGAACGGCACCCGCATCACGGTGCGCCCGTCCACCCCCGGATG
Source organism: Streptomyces sp. NPDC002845 (assembly GCF_053591955.1). Lineage (NCBI taxonomy): Bacteria > Bacillati > Actinomycetota > Actinomycetes > Kitasatosporales > Streptomycetaceae > Streptomyces > Streptomyces sp. NPDC002845. Next base: position 84,882 of record NZ_JBSFUU010000036.1, read on the forward strand.
CTCGTAGTGGAAGACCCGCTCCAACGGCAGCTCGGCGCCCGGGATGTCGGCGACGTCCACCACGACGTGGAATCCGTCCCCGCGGCTGCCCTCCATCGGGATGCCCAGCTCATGCCGTACGGCCGAGCGGGCGCCGTCGGCGGCGACGGCGTGCGTGCCGGTCCAGGCGCGCCCGTCCGCGTCCGTCAGGGTCACCCCGGCCGGGTCGGCCCGCACACCCGTGACCCGGGCGCCCCAGACGAACTCCACCCCGGCGTCCTCGCAGGCGGCGCGCAGGAAACGCTCGGTGTCCACCTGGCGCAGGCTGGTGAACGGCGGTGTGCCCTCGGGCGGCGGGAACGTTCTGGCGTACACCTCGCGCCCGCGGTAGAGGGTGCGCCGGGTGTGCCAGGTGCGCCCGTACGCGGCGATCCGTGCCGCCAGCCCCGGGCGCATCCCGTCGAGCAGTTCGAGGGTCTCGCGGTGCACGAACAGGGCGCGGCTGCCCGGCCGTTCGCGGTCCTCCGGGTCCGCCTCCAGCAGGACGACCGGGAGTCCGTGGGCCCGCAGGGCGAGAGCCGCCGACAGGCCCACGGGGCCGGCGCCCACGACGAGGACCCGGCTCATGCGGGCGCCCTCTCGGCCAGCATGCGGGTGATCTCCACCCGCTTCACCTTCCAGGTGGCGGTCATCGGCAACTCCTCGAAGCGCCACTGCCGTGGTTCGGCCATGGCGGGCAGGTCGGCCGTGGCCTCCTCCCAGCGGTCCAGGTCCAGGGGCTGTTCGCCGCGCACGCACACCACGGGCACCGGTTCGCGGTCCGCGCCCGGCACGATGACGACCTCGCGCAGTTCCTCCAGGCGGGACATCAGCGTGTCCTCGACCTCCAGGTTGCTGTGCACGGCGTCGATCTGGTCGATCTCGCGGTCGATCAGGTGCAGGGCGCCCCAGCGGCTCTGGTAGCCCATGTCGCCCATCTGCCACCAGTCGCCGTCGAGTTGGCTCAGGTAGCGTTCCCGGGCGCCGAGGTAGGTGAGGATGCGGCCCCTGGTGCGGGCCTCGATCCGGCCGGGCGTGCCGGGCCTGACCCGTCGGCCGGTGTCGTCGGCGACCCGTACCCGGGTGAAGCCGGGTATCCCGGTCCCGACCCGGCGGCCGTCCGCGCGGGCGGCGCTGCGCCGGGTGAACCACTGGAAGGCGACCGGGCCCGTCTCGCTCTGCCCGTACAGCTGGATCAGCCACGGTGAGCGGCGCTTCGACGCGTCGAGCAGCCGTTGCACGGTGCGCGGGTGGATCGCGTCGAAGGTGGAGCCGTAACTGCGGACGCGGGACAGCGGTGCGCCGGGCGCGTCGGCCAACTCCTCCCACAGTACGAAGGTGTTGGGGTGGGTCTCGACGATGCCGGGCCGGTGCCGGGCCAGCAGCGGGCCCACGGACGCGGGTTCCGGGTCGGTGATCAGGACCAGGGGGCTGCCGAAGTGCAGCAGGACGCCGAGCAGGTGGTAGAAGCGCGAGTGCACGAAGGACATGTGCAGCGCGGCGGTCTCGCCCCGGGTGGGCCAGCCCATCGCCTTCTGCGGGACGAGCCGGTTCCACATGGTGTTCGGGCAGTGCACGGCGAGCTTGGGGATGTCCGTGGTGCCGGAGCTGTGTGTGATGAGGGCGGGTTCCCTGGGGTGGAGGCGCACGGGCGCGGAGGTTTCGGCGCCCGCGTACTTCTCCAGCGGGTCGGCGCCGGGCGCGTCGTCGACGGAGAGCGTCCCTTGTACGAGGCCGGTGAGGTCGACGTCCGCCAGCGGGCCTTCGAGTTTGGCCCGGTCGGTGATCAGCCAGGGGCGGTGGAGCCGTTCCAGGAGCTGTCCGACCACGGGACCGGCCAGTCCCGGCGAGAGTAGGGCGGGGACGGCGCCGATCCGGGAGATCGCGCAGGTCAGCAGCACGATGTCGACGTTGTCCGTCTTGTGGAGCACGACCTCCTCCGAGGGCCGCACGCCCGCGTCCCAGAGGCGGCCGGAGAGTTCGTCGACCACGTCGGCCAGCGTCGTGTAGGAGAGGTCGGCTCCGAGGTCGGGCCGGACGTCGAGGGGGCGGTCCAGGGTGACGAAGACGGCTCCGTGGCGGTCGGCCGCCTCCCGGAGCATCGGGCCCAGGTAGAACCCTTGACCGGCGAGCAGGGGCTGCTGGTGTCGCATGGGGGAAATCCTTTCTGCCATCGCTCACCACGCCCCTTGGCGGACGAGGTGGCGGCGGAGCTTTCCGGTCGGGGTGCGGGGCAGGGAGGACACGAAGCTGACGCTGCGGGGGACCTTGAAGGGGGCGAGGCTGTCGCGGGCCAGGGAGATGAGTTCGGCCTCCAGGCCGGCCCGGGTCGACGTGGCCGGGATGACGAAGGCCCGCAGCCGCCGCGCGCCGCGCTCGTCGGTGACGGCCACGACCGCGACGTCCCGCACGGCCGGATGGCGCCGCAGGAGGGCCTCGATCTCCAGTGGGGAGACGGTGATGCCGCCGACCATCTCCATGTCGTCGGCCCGGCCCAGGTGCCGGTAGGTGCCGTCCGGTTCGCGCCGGGCCAGGTCCCGGGTGGCCAGCCAGCCGCCGACGAGGGTGCGCTCGGTCTCCTCGGGCCGGTTCAGGTAGCCGGGGGTCACCGTCGGTCCGCGCACCCAGAGTTCGCCCTCGGTGCCGTCCGGTACCGGGTTCCCCGCGCGGTCGCGCAGTTCCACCTCGAACCCGGGGACCGGGCGGCCGACGGTGCCGGGGTGGTTGTGCTCGAAGCCGTTGGCGCAGAAGGCGTGCCCGGCCTCGGTGGAGCCGATCTGCTCCAGGACGGGCGCGCCGAGCAGTTCGGTGACCTGTTTCCCGAGCCCGGCCGGCATGCCCTCTCCGGCCGATATCGCGGCCCGTACGGAGGCGAAGCAGCCCTGGTGGCCGTCGGCCCGGTCGGCGACCAGGGCGGCGTAGGCGGACGGCACGGAGTAGAGCAGGGTCACCCGGTGCCGGGCGACGAGTTCGTCCACGACGGCGGGTGTGGGCCGCCGGTCGGCCAGGACGGCGGACGAGCCGGAGAAGAGCGGGAAGACGAAGGCGTTGCCGAAGCCGTAGGCGAAGTACAGCCGGGACACCGACAGGGTGACGTCGTCCGGGTCGATCCGCAGCAGCCGTCTGCCGATGAGGTCGTGGTACGTCTTGGGGTCGCCGTGGACGTGGACGACTCCCTTGGGCCGGCCCGTGGTTCCGGAGGTGTACTGGACGTACAGCGGGGTGTGGGCGTCGACCGGGTGGGCTTCGGCCGTGGGTCCGGCCATGTGGGTGAGGGCGACCAGCTGGTCGGCGCCGAGGCTGGTCCGGCGAGTGAAGCGGTCGTCGAGTCCGGGGCCGGTGACACAGAGAGCGGCCTCGGTGTCCTCCGCCATGAACCGGTGTTCCGCCGGAGGGAGTTCGGGGTTGACCAGGACGGCGACGGCGCCGAGGCGGGCGACGGCGAGGAAGGTGGTCACCCAGGCCATGGAGTCGGGCAGGGCGAGGAGTACCCGGTCGCCGGGGCACACGCCGTGGTCGGCGAGGACGGTGGCCGCGCGGGCCGCCTGGTCGTGCACCTCGCCGTGGGTCCAGATGCGGTGGCCCTGGTGGAAGGCGGCCCGGTCGCTCCAGCCGCGTCGCTCGGCGAGGTCCGCGAGCTGGGCCGCGAGGTTTCCGGGGGCGGCCGCTCGGGCGGGGATCACGGCGGACTGCGGTGTCGTCATCGGGTCGGCTCCTCGGCGGCGGCCGGAAGGGCGGAGTGCTCCCGGTGGGCACGCAGCGGTGCCGCGGCCTTCAGCAGCATCTCGTCGTACTCGGCGGCCGGGTCGGAGTCGAGGACGATCGCTCCGCCGGCGCCCAGGTGCATCCGTCCTTCGGTGAACACGGCGGTGCGGATGACGATGCTGAGGTCCGCGCCGCCGCCGCATCCCAGGTAGCCGAGGGCGCCGGAGTAGACGCCGCGGGCCTCGGTCTCCAGTTCGTCGATGATCTCCATCGTGCGGAGCTTGGGCGCCCCGGTCATCGATCCGCCCGGGAAGCAGGCGCGTACGCAGTCCACCGCGTCCGTGCCCGCGCGCAGCCGCCCCTCGACGGTGGAGACCAGCTGGTGCACGGTGGCGTACGTCTCGGTGGCCATCAGGCGGGACACGCGCACGGTGCCGGTCGCGCAGACGCGGCCCAGGTCGTTGCGGAGCAGGTCGACGATCATGAGGTTCTCGGCGCGCGTCTTGGCGTCCGCGGCCAGGGCGTCCCTCAGCCGGTCGTCCTCCTCGGGTGTTCCGCCGCGGGGTGCGGTGCCCTTGATGGGCTTGGCCTCGGCGGTCCCGTCCCGGGTGACCCGCAGGAACCGCTCGGGGGACGAGCCGGCCACGTCGAGGTCGCCGAACCTGAGGAAGGCCGCGTACGGCGCCGGATTGACGCGGCGCAGCACCCGGTAGAAGTCGTACGGGTCGTACGGCGCCGGTAACCGGGCGGCGTTGGTCAGGCAGACCTCGTAGCTGGTGCCCGCGTCGAGTGCGCGCTTGCAGGCCTCGATGTCCGCGAGGTAGGTCGCGCGGTCGCGCACGAGCCATGGTTCGGCGGCCCGGGGGTACGGTTCGGCCGCCCGGGGCAGCGGCGGTGGGTCCGTGGACACGAAGGTCAGCTGGGCCATCGCGCCGTCGAGCCAGTCGGTGGCCGCCCGGGTCGCCTGCGGGGTGTCCTCGGCCAGGCAGACGGCGTACGTGTGGCCCTCCTCGTGGTCCACCGCGATCAGCCGGTCGGCGAACAGCCAGCAGGCGTCGGGGGTTTCGGCCCGGTGGCGGTTCGGCGAACCGCAGTCGGCCTTCAGCTCGTAGCCGAAGTAGCCGACATAGCCGCCGGTGAAGTCGAAGGGCAGTCCGGTGGCGTCGACACGCCGGGTCGCCAACTGCCGTTTCAGATAGTCGAAGACGCTCGCCCGCACCTTGCGCGGGGGCTGCCCGGCCCGCTCGATCTCGCAGACGCCGGTGTCGACGTCGTAGCGGACGAACTCGGCGAGCGGACCGGTGCCGTCGCCGAAGAAGGAGAACCGGGAAAGGCCCGGCTCGGCGCGGGAGCTGTCCAGCCAGAACGCGCGTGGCGCGTCGGCGTACATGCGAGTGAAGGCGGCCTCGGCGTCGACCGCGGTGGTGATGCGGCGGGTGTGCAGCCGGTACGCGGGGCGCGGGGCGCGCCGGGGGCGGGGGATCGCCGCCACGGACGGGGTGACGGCGGTGTTCTTCGTGCGCGGCCTGCTGGCCCGGTCCGCCGTGAGGTTGCGGAAGTTGACGAACATCCGGTGGCCGTGGTCGGTGAGTACGGACTCCGGGTGGAACTGCACGCCCCACAGCGGCCTGGTGCGGTGGCGCAGCCCCATCAGGACGCCGTCCTCGGCCCAGGCGGTGGCCTCCAGCGTCTCGGGCAGCGGCTCGCGCACGGACAGCGAGTGGTAGCGGACGGCGGTGAAGTTCTGCGGCAGCCCCTGGAACAGGTCCCGGCCGTCGTGCCGGACGGTGGAGAGGTGTCCGTGGCGGGGCCGTGGTGCGGGGGCCACACTGCCCCGCTCCTCGACGGCGATGCCCTGGTGGCCGAGGCAGACCCCCAGCACCGGGACCTCGGCCCGGGCGATCACGCGCGCGGCGATGCCGAAGTCCCTGGCTTCGGCGGGGTGTCCGGGCCCCGGCGACACCACGACGTTGTCGAATTCCCACAGATCGTCAATGGCGTCGGGCGGGGCGTCGTTGAGGATCACCACCGGCTCCTCGCCGTTGACGTCGGCGATCAGCTGGAACAGGTTGTAGGTGTACGAGTCGTAATTGTCGATGAGTAGGGTTTTCACCCGACCCACCTCCTTTTGATCGTTCCCGGACCTATGCGGTCCGTCGCTTGTGCCGTCCCCGGAGCATCTGGAGCGGCGGATACAGCCATTTCTTGAAGAAACGCTGGAGCCGCGGCATGAGAATCCAGGTGACGATGGCCGTCACGGACAGGCACAGCAGCAGCGTGCGAATGAGGGGATTGAGGTCGCTGAGATAGGGGAGCACGAGCAGATTGAACAGGAGCACCGGCGGGAAGACCGCGCTCATATTCACGAACCACAGCTTCCATTTCGGCGGCGGGCGCGGTGTGGCCGGCGTCACGGTCTGGCAGTCGAACCACGCCTTGGAGCCCCGCACGCTCCGGCGCCCGGTCTCCCGGGCGAGCTTCTCCCCCCGGCTCGCCAACTGGGTCCGGGTGGGCGAGTTCTCCCAGGCCAGGGCGGAACCTTCACTGTCGAACCGGTAGACCACATGCCATTCCGCCTCTCCGTCGACCAGTACACCACCCCCGAGAAAACCCGGCTCCTGCGCGCTCGCACGCAGCACGGCCCACCCCCAGGAGTGGAAGTCGGCCTCGCGGCCCGGCACCACGTGATACGCCACGGTGACGGTTACGGGATTCCTGCTCACGCTCTCGAATACGCAATGAAAGGACCCGTCGTTCAAAGCTTAATCAAGATTTTCAAGCGCCCGAAAAGCTCCTTTACGTAACCTTTTCATCCATCTTGTCACCGGCCTTTGACGGGGCACCGCCGGTAACTATTACGGAACTCTGACATGACCCTCGAAAGGACTTGCCGAGTCGGCAGAGAAATGCTCACGATCGTTGTCCGGCTCGGAAAAGAAAACGAAGGAGAGCCATGTCCCGCTACGACTGGAGCATGACCCACGAGGGAATTGATCGGGCCCGTGCCGCGATCGAACCGACGCGAAAGGAAGTGACGGCGCACCCGATCTACCAGCGGATAAACACCCGCACGGACATGGCGACGTTCATGGCACACCACGCATTCGCGGTGTGGGATTTCATGTCGCTTCTGAAGTCCCTCCAGCGCGATCTGACCTGTGTGGACGTCCCCTGGGTGCCGCGCGGGTCGGAGGTGAGCCGCCGGCTCATCAACGACATCGTCCTCGTCGAGGAGAGCGACGAGTTGAACGGCGGCTTCACCAGCCACTTCGAGCTCTACCGCGCCGGCATGACCGAGGCGGACGCGGACACGACGCGGATCGACACCTTCCTCGCCCTGATCAGGGAGAGCCACGACGTCCCCGCGGCCCTGCGGGTCGCCCAGGTCCCCGCTCCCGCCGCCGAGTTCGTCCGCACGACCTTCGAGATCATCGCCGATCGGCCGCTGCACTGCCGGGCCGCCGCCTTCGCGTTCTCCCGGGAGGACCTCATCCCGGACATGTTCGACCAGGTGATCAAGAAGGAAGGCACGGACCGCTTCCCGCTCTTCTGCGACTACCTCGCCCGCCACATCGAGGTGGACGGCGAGGAGCACACCCCCATGGCCATGCAGATGGTCGCCGACCTCTGCGGCACCGACGACACCCGCTGGCAGGAGGCGGTCGAGACGGCGACACTCGCGCTGGAGGCGAGGTCCCGGCTGTGGGACGGCATCGTCGAGGCCATGGACCGGGCCGCGGCCCCGTAAGGGGCGCGGGGCTGTATCGATATGCGGCTCCGCCGCGTGGGCGCGACCAGCCCCCACCGGCCCGCAGGTTCACCACCGCGCTGCCCGCGGAGCGCTTGGCGGAGTCCGTGCCCGGACCAGGGCCGGGTTTCCGTGTGCGGGGCGGGTGTCCACGGCCGCTCCGCACACGACTCCTCCTGACACCGACGGTCCGCTGCGGCACGCACGCGCCGCGGGCCGTGAGGGGGTTCGGCCGCGTGGGCCGCCCGATACGTCAGGCCTCGTCGCGCCACCGTGCCGCTTGCTCGAACGCGGTGTTGACGGCCAGCAGGCCGCCGTCCACGCGCAGCGTCGTCCCGGTGATCCACGCGGCGTCGCGGGAGGCGAGGAAGGCGACCGCGGCCGCGATGTCCTCGGGCTCGCCGACCCGGCCCAGCGGGTAGATCTCGCCGAGGGCGTCGAGGCGGGCCTCGTGGCCCGCCCAGCCCGGGGTGCGCACGGTGCCCGGCGCCACCAGGTTGACGCGGACCCCGCGCGGTGCCGCGTCACCCGCGAGGGTGCGGGTCAGCGAGACGAGGCCCGCCTTGGCCGCGCTGTAGGCGTGGTTGCCGAAGTCCTGCAGGCCGTTCACGGAACCGATGTTGACGATCGCCCCGCGCCCGGAGGACACCAGGTGCGGCAGCGCCGCCCGGCGGCAGCGGAACGCGCTGGTCAGGGTGAGGTCGAGGTCGCGGGCCCACACCTCGTCCGGGGTGTCCTCGAAGAGCGGCTCATCGGGTGTGCAGCCGAAGGCGTTGTTGACCAGCACGTCGAGCGAGCCGAAGGCATCCACGGCGTGCGCGACGGCCGCCTCGACCGCGTCCCGGTCGGCGACGTCGCAGCCGTACGCCTCCGCCGTGAGCCCCTGCCCGCGCAGCTCGGTGGCCGTCTTCTCCGCGGCGGCCAGGTCCACGTCGGTGACGAGTACCCGGCCGCCCTCCTCGGCCAGCCGGCGGGCGGTGGCGGCGCCGATGCCGCGGGCCGCGCCCGTGATGAGAACCCCGTACCCCCCGAACCGCTTCATCGGATTCATGGTGCCGAACGTACTGCGCGCGCGATCTGCCGGCGTGGTCGGGCCCGGACCTCGCCCGGTCAGCGGTACCCCGTCACGTCCGCCGGCTTGCCCGCATCCTGGACCTCGACGAGATAGCGCCAGGCGTCCGGGCGGCTGCCGTCGAGGTCGGTGAAGCCGTAGACCCGGGCGAGGCCGCCGCTGGAGAGGGAGTCGCCGTTCCAGCGGGAGACGTCGGGGTCGGCGGCGAGGGCGGCGACGGCGCGGCCGACGTAGCGCGGGGTCTCCGAGATGGCGAAGTGGGGGACGCGTGCGAGGGCGTCGCGCCAGTTGTCCTCCCGTACCCCGAAGTTGTCGAGCATCATCTCCGAGCGCAGCCAGCCAGGGGTCAGCGCCACGGCCGTTGCCCCGCGCGGGCCGAGTTCGTGCCCGAGGGCGAAGGCCATGCGCAGGACGGAGGACTTGGCGAGGTCGTAGAAGAAGGAGTTCCGGTAGTGGTCGCGGTTGTAGTCCGCGGTGCCGTCGGTCATCTCGACCACCAGACCGCCGGGGTGGCGCAGCAGCAGGGGCAGGCCGTGATGGTTGGTGATGGCGTGCGTCTCGACCGCGAGCCGGAGCAGCCGCAGCCCTTTGTCGAGGTCGTGCTCCCACACGGGGCTGTCCCAGGCGAAGAGCTTCTCGCCGCCCCAGATGTCGTTGACGAGGACGTCGAGGCGGCCCTGTTCGCCGGCGATGCGGTCCACCAGAGTGCGGACCTGTTCCGGGTCAAGGTGGTCGGTGGGTACGGCGATGCCGTGGCCGCCGGCCGCGGTGACCAGGTCGGCGGTGTCCTCGATGGTCTCCGGCCGGTCGTACTCCGAGCGCCGCTCGCGCGTGCTGCGGCCGGTGACGTACACGGTCGCCCCGGCCGCGCCCAGTTCGACGGCGATTCCGCGGCCCGCCCCGCGCGTCGCCCCGGCGACCAGGGCGACCTTTCCGTCCAGTGCTCGTGCCATGTCCGACCTCCCGTGCGTACGACTGCCACCTTGGCGGACGCCGGGTGCGGCCCGGCGTCTCGTCGAAGGGTGTCGTGGAAACCGGACATCTTCTGTCGCCTTTTCCGGCGGTCCCCGGAGCCGGGCGGTCGTACCCTGCCCCGGGTGTGCGGCGCTCAGGTTCTCAGTGGCCGCGGGCGATCCACTCCGCCAGGTGAGGCGCCTCGTCGCCGATCGTGGTCGTCTCGCCGTGGCCGGTGCGGACGACCGTCTCGGGCGGGAGGGTGAGCAGGCGGTCGCGGATCGAGTCGATGATCGTCGGGAAGTGGGAGTAGGAGCGGCCGGTGGCGCCGGGGCCGCCCTGGAAGAGGGTGTCGCCGGTGAAGACCGTGCCGAGGCCCGGGTCGTGGAGGCAGACGGCGCCGGGAGCGTGGCCCGGGGTGTGCAGGACGGTCAGGGCGGCGCCGGCGGCCTCGATGACCTGGCCGTCGGTGAGCCAGTGGTCGGGGAGGCGGTCGGGGTGGGTCTGCTTCCACAGGGGCAGGTCGCCGGGGTGGAGCCAGATCGCGGCGCCGGTCCGCTCGGCGAGGGCGGGCGCCGCGTCGATGTGGTCGTTGTGGGCGTGGGTGCACACGATGGCCGTCAGACGGCGGTCGCCCACCGCCGCGGCGATGGCGTCGGCGTCGTGCGCGGCGTCGATGACGATCGCCTCGTGGTCGTCGCCGACGATCCACACGTTGTTGTCGACGTCCCAGGTGCCGCCGTCGAGGGTGAACTGTCCTGCGGTGACGAGGTGTTCGACGCGCGCCGCCATCAGAGCGTCACCACCGAGCGCAGGACGTCACCGGAGTGCATCCGCTCGAACGCCTTCTCCACCTCGTCGAGTTGGATCGTCTCGGTCACGAACGCCTCCAGGTCCAGGCGGCCTTGCAGGTACAGGTTGATCAGCATGGGGAAGTCGCGGGAGGGCAGGCAGTCGCCGTACCAGGAGGACTTCAGCGTGCCGCCGCGGCCGAAGACGTCCAGCAGCGGGAGTTCCAGCTTCATCTCCGGGGTCGGTACGCCGACCAGGACGACCGTGCCCGCCAGGTCACGGCCGTAGAAGGCCTGTTGGTAGGTCTCGGGGCGGCCGACCGCGTCGATGACGACATCGGCGCCGAAGCCGTCGGTGAGTTCGCGGATCGCCTCGACGGGGTCGGACTCGCGGGAGTTGACGGTGTGCGTGGCGCCGATGGACCGGGCGGTGGTGAGTTTCCGGGCGTCGATGTCGACCGCGATGATCTTCTCGGCGCCGGCCAGGCGGGACCCGGCGATGGCCGCGTTCCCGACGCCGCCGCAGCCGATGACGGCGACGGTGTCGCCCCGGCCCACATTGCCGGTGTTGATCGCGGCGCCGATGCCCGCCATGACGCCGCAGCCCAGCAGTCCGGCCACGGCGGCGGAGGCGGCCGGGTCGACCTTGGTGCACTGTCCGGCCGCGACCAGCGTCTTGTCCGCGAAGGCGCCGATGCCCAGCGCCGGGGAGAGCTCGGTGCCGTCGGTCAGGGTCATCTTCTGCGTGGCGTTGTGCGTGGCGAAGCAGTACCAGGGGCGTCCGCGCCGGCACGCCCGGCAGTTGCCGCAGACGGCACGCCAGTTGAGGATCACGAAGTCGCCGGGAGCGACGTCCGTGACGTCCTCGCCGACCGACTCCACGACACCCGCGGCCTCGTGCCCGAGCAGGAAGGGGAAGTCGTCGTTGATCCCGCCCTGCTTGTAGTGCAGGTCCGTGTGGCACACCCCGCACGCCTGCACCTTCACCACGGCCTCCCCCGGCCCCGGATCCGGCACGATGATCGTCTCGATCCGCACCGGCTCGTTCTTCCCCGGTGCGATCACGCCGCGTACTTCCTGCGCCATGGTGATCCCTTTCCTCGTCGACAAGAGCTCTCGCCCATGGTCACCCTACGGAGTGACCAGCGGGTAAGGGATGTAGTGCGCAGGGGTCCGTACGGAAAACGGTGCCGGTGACAAGAGTCCGCGGCGGCGCGGGCCCGCCCTGTCACCGCGTGAACTCCCGTACGGCCCGGCCGATGTCCTCCGCCTCCAGACCGTCCGCGTCCCCCAGGGCCTGCAGCCGATGCGGCACGTGCGCCAGGGTCCCGGCGACGTGGCGGGCCGAGGCACCGGGCAGGCAGGGCTCGACCAGCACCACGGCGGCGTGATCGGCCGCGAGTACGGCCGTGCGCAGGCCGACCTCGTAGAGGGGGCGGATGGTGGCCGCGTAGCGCACGGCCAGGTCCAGCCCGGCGGTGGCCCACAGGACGGGATCGAGGGCGGCTCCCACGGCGGGGACGACACCGCCGAGCCCCGGCGGCCGGACGAGCTCGAACCTGTCTGTCGCCTGTCGCCTCGCGCGGACCGGTGCTGGACCGCCCGGAAGTGATGTTCGCCGAGGCCGGGACGCACACGGCCGCCCTGCTCGACCGCACCTCGTTCACGAACCCGGCGCTGTTCGCCGTCCAGGTGGCCCAGTACCGCCTGCTGGAGAGCTGAGAGGGGCGGCCCCGGACGTGCTGTTCGGGTACTCGGCCGGGCGGCCGGCCGCCGCCCATGTCGCCGGGGTCTTCTCCCTGGCGGACGCCTGTCACGCGGTGGGCGCACTGTCCCGGCTCATGGGCGCTCTGCCGCGGAAGGGGGGCATGGCGGCGGTGCATGTCTCCCCGGAGGAGGTGGCCCCAGGGCCGGTGTGGTGATCGCGGCGGTCAACGGGCCACGGTCCGTGGTCGTCTCGGGCGACCGGGACGCGGTGACGGCACTGTCCGAGGAGTGGGCGGCCCGCGGCCGGTGGACCCATGTGCTCCGCGTCGACGCGGCGCCCCACTCCCCGCACGTCGACTCCCTGCTGGACGAGTTCGGCCGCACCCTGCACACCATGGAGCTCCGCCGCCCGCGCATCCCCCTCGTCTCCGGCATCACCGCACGGCCGGTGGGGGCCGAGGCCACCACCCCCGAGTTCTGGGCGCGCGAGTTCCGCGAGCCCGTGCGCTTCGCGGACGCCGCCGACCGAATGCGCCAGGACGGCGTGACCGCCTGTGTGGAGCCGGGACCGGGCGCGGTGCCGGCCCGGAGGTTCGGCGACTGCCTGCCGGAAGGAGGTGAGCAGCCGCTCGTACTCTCGGCGGCCCGGAACTGGCGGGCACTGCGGAGGAGTTAACCCTTTGTCCTCGGGCTGTGCCGTCGGCATAGCCTGAGGGCTCCGCCGAACTCCCCGAGGAGCGCCGTGAGCACCGAAGAGACCAGAGCCGAGAAGCAACAGCCCGCGTGGCGGTTGCTTCTCGGCTATGTACGTCCGCACCGGTGGACCCTGCTGCTGGGCGCGCTGCTGTCGCTGGTCACCGGGGCCACGGGGCTCGCGCTGCCGCTGGTGGCGAGGGAGTTGATCGACGACCTGTCGAACGACCGGACCATCACCGGGGCGTTGCTCTTCATGTCGGCGCTGGTGATCACCAACGCGGCGGTGGGCGCGCTGGGTTCGTACGTGCTGCGGCGCACCGCCGAGTCCGTGGTGCTCGGGGCGCGGCGCGCGCTGTCGTCGTATCTGCTGCGCCTGCGGATCACGGCCGTGGACCGCACCGAGCCGGGCGACCTGATGGCCCGGATCACCTCCGACACCACCCTGCTGCGCGAGGTCACCACCGACTCGCTCGTGGGCCTCGGCACCGGCGGGCTCACGCTCGTCGCGACGGTGGTGATGATGGGCTTGGTCGACCCGGTGCTGCTGGCCGTCACCCTGGGCGTGATCCTCGGCGCGGGCACCGTACTCGGCGTGATCGTGCCGCGCATCAACCGGGCGAGCCGCCAGGCACAGGACGCCGTCGGTGCGATGGGCGCCTCTCTGGAGCGGATACTCGGCGCGCTGCGCACCGTCAAGGCGTCCGGCGCCGAGCACCGCGAGGAGGAGACGATCCACTCGGCGGCCAAGGAGTCGTGGCGGCAGAGCGTCCGGGCCGCCAAGTGGTCGGCCGCCGCGGGCAATACCGCCGGTCTCGCCATGCAGATCGCCTTCATCACCGTCCTCGCGGTGGGCGGCGCCCGGGTCGCGACCGGCGCCATCGACATCGGCACGCTGGTCGCGTTCCTGCTGTACGTCTTCTACCTGATGTCACCGATCCAGCAGGTCGTGGGCGCGATCACCCAGTACCAGACCGGCGCCGCCGCCCTCTCCCGCATCCAGGAGGCCCTGCGCCTGCCCGCCGAACCGGCGGACCGGCCCGCGCCGCTGCCCACTCCCGGCGCGGAGCCGGCCGCGCTCGCCTTCGACGAGGTCCGCTTCCGGTACGCCGACGACCTGCCGTACGTCCACCACGGTGTGACCTTCGCGGTACCGGCGCGCGGCATGACCGCGTTCGTGGGCCCGTCCGGCGCGGGCAAGACCACCGTCTTCTCCCTCATCGAGCGGTTCTACGACCCCGAGGCGGGCGTCATCACCCTCGACGGCCGCGACCTCGCCGAGTGGGAGCTGCCCCGGCTGCGGTCCGCGATCGGCTATGTGGAGCAGGACGCGCCGGTCCTGTCGGGTTCCCTGCGCGACAACCTGCTGCTGGGCAACCCCGAGGCCGACGGCACCGACCTCACCCGCGTCCTGAAGACGACCCGCCTCGACGGCCTGATCGCCAAGCTCCCCCAGGGCCTCGACACCCTGGTCGGCCACCGCGGCACCAAGCTCTCCGGCGGCGAACGCCAGCGTGTCGCCATCGCCCGCGCCCTGCTGCGCCGCCCCCGCCTGCTGCTCCTCGACGAGGCGACCTCGCAGCTGGACGCGGTGAACGAGGCCGCGCTGCGCGACACGGTCGCCGATGTCGCCCGTACGACGACGGTCCTGGTCGTGGCCCACCGGCTGTCCACCGTGACGATGGCCGACCGTATCGTCGTCATGGACGCGGGCCGGGTCCGCGCGGTCGGCACCCATCGCGAACTGGTGGCCGCCGACCCGCTCTACGCCGAACTGGCCGCCACGCAGTTCCTCGCCACGGCCTGAGAGAGCTGGGTACTCAACGGACGACGCCGAGAGCCCCGTTCGGCGCACTGCGCGCTGAACGGGGCTCTCGGCGGAAGCGACTCGATCGCTACTCGACGTCGGGCACCAGCCCCATGAGCGGCGCGGCCAGGTCGGTGACCTGGTGCAGTTCGTTGAGCCGGTGAACCTCGTTCAGCTGGTTGAGGTTGGCGAGCTGGCTGGACGGGCGCGGGATGGCGGCCTTGTGCTCCTCGGGGATGTCGCTGACGGTGAGCGAGTCGAGCATCGCGACCGGGTTCACCTTGTCCGCGTCCGCGGTGTCGGCCGCGTTCGCCATGGGCGCGGCGAGGCCGGTCATACCGACGGCGAGACCGACGGCGGCGACGATACGTCGTGTTGAGATCATGCTTTCAGCAACGCGCCGGGCCCCCGGACGGTCACGCCCGCTCACCCGTGAGGCGCACGGCTCCGGCTGCGCTTGCCGTGACCGGCGTGGCAGGGGAGCCTCGATGGAGAAGCCCTTCGCGGCCAGCACCTCCGCCGGGCCGCGGCTTCGAAGGAGGTCATCATGGGCACCGCCGCACAACCCGCCTTCGACACCGAAACACTGCGCCGAGGCATCGAACAACACGACGCGTCGACTCTGCTGTCGCTCTACGCGGACGACGCGGAAATGCGCCTCGTGGACCGCGAATCCCAGCCCAGCCACCCGAAGGTCCTGCACGGGCGCAACGAGATCCGCGAACTGCTGAGCGATGTCTACGGCCGCGACATGACCCACAAGCTGGAGCAGTGCGTCGTCCAGGGCGACCACGTCGCCTTCACCGAGGCCTGCGAGTACCCCGACGGCACGAAGGTCCTCGCGAGTTCGATGATGTCGTTGCGCGACGGCAAGATCGTCGATCACACCCTGCTCCAGGCGTGGGACGAGTAGACGGGCAGGCGAACACCGGCTGAGGGTCCAGGTCGGATCCCGACCGACCTGGACCTCTCTCGGGAGGTCATGCGTTACCGTTGCCCGCGGGCCGTGACTGGCGCTGAGGTGGAGTACCACCGGGGAGCGGCCCCACGGACGGGTCTTCTGCCGCGCGCCTGGGCGATTGTCGCGACGACGCTCAGGAGGAGCTCATGTCCCAGGCCCGGCTCATGGACGGCACCGGTCTCGCACGGCGAATCGTGGAGGAGACCGCCAAGCGCGCGGCCGGCATCGCGGAGCGCACGGGGGTGGCACCGTGCCTGGCGACGGTGCTCGTCGGTGAGGACCCCGCCTCCGTCACCTACGTCCGGATGAAGCGGAACCGCTCCCACAGGGCGGGCATCGCCTCGCGGCACGTGGCGCTGCCCGCCGGCACCACGACGGCCGAACTCGTGGACACGCTGACCGCGCTGTCCGGGGACCCCGCGGTGCACGGCATCCTCCTGCAGCACCCGATGGGGCCGCACATCGACGAGCGGGCCGCGTTCGAGGCGATCACGCCGGAGAAGGACGTCGACGGGGTCACCCTCGGCTCGTACTCGGCGATGAGCTTCGGGCTGCCGGGGTTCGTGTCGTGCACGCCGGGCGGGATCATGCGGCTGCTCGACGCCTACGACGTGGACCCGGCGGGGAAGCGGGCCGTGGTCGTGGGGCGCAGTGCGATCCTCGGCAAGCCGGTCGGGATGCTGCTGCTCGGCCGGGACGCCACGGTGACGTACTGCCACTCGCGGACCGAGGGGCTGGCGTCGGTCGTGCGGGAGGCGGACATCGTGGTCGCGGCCGTGGGCAGGCCCGAGCTCATCCGGGGCGAGGACATCAAGCCCGGAGCGGTCGTCGTCGACGCCGGCTACAACCCGGGCAACGTCGGCGACGTCCACTTCGACTCCGCGGTCACCCGGGCCCGGCTGATCACCCCTGTCCCGGGCGGTGTCGGCCCGATGACGATCGCCACGCTGCTGGAGCAGACCGTCACCGGCGCCGAACGACAGCTGGGACTGTGAAGGGGGGCGTGGTCAGCCCATGACGGCGGGGCTGCCGTCTTCGATCGGACGGATGACTGTTTCGGAAGCGCGGCAGTCCCTTTCGGACACATCTCCTGTTGCGCGGAGACCCGGCGCCCCACCACCGCCATACTGGCCCGCGTGCGCGTAGCGATCATGACGGCCGGGTCCCGGGGCGATGTGGCCCCGTTCACCGGTCTGGGACACGGGCTGGTGCGGGCCGGGCATGACGTCACCCTGGTGACGCACGGGTGCTTCGAACCGCTGGTGGAGGACTCGGGCCTGCGGTTCCATCCGCTGCCCGTGGACCCGCGGGCGGAGCTGGAGTCGCCGCGCGGGCGGGGCCTGCATCGCAGTACGACCGGGGCCGGGAAGCTGATCCGCGTGGTGGAGATGGCCCGTCGGATCGCCGGGCGGATGACCGACGATCTGGTGGCCGCCGCCCGCGCCAGTGACGTACTGCTGGTGTCCGGTTCCCTCGCGCCGATCGGCCACGCCGTCGCCGAGGGGCTGTCCCTGCCGAGCGTGGGCGCGTATCTGCAACCGATCGCTCCCACACGGGAGTTCGCGCCTCCGATGACCGGGGCCCGCTCCTTTGGACCGGCGGTGAACCGGATGGCCGGGCACGCGGTGGAGCTGGCCATCGAGCGTGTCTTCACCGAGACGGTACGGGACGTGCGGACCCGGTTCGGTCTGCCCCGCACCGGCCCCGGTGCCGCGCGCAGGGCCCGTGAACGGCAGGCCTGGCCGGTGCTGCACGGTTTCAGCGCGCTGGTGGTGCGCCGCCCCCGCGACTGGCGGGCCGGTCTCGATGTCACCGGGTACTGGTGGCCGTACCACCGGGCAACCCAACTGCCGCCCCGGCTACGGGACTTCCTCGACGCCGGTCCTCCCCCGGTCTTCGTGGGCCTCGGCAGCGCCACGGTGCCCGACGCCGAGCGGCTGAGCGCCCGGGTGGTGCGCGCCCTGCGGGCGGCGGGCCTGCGCGGGGTGATCCAGCGGGGCTGGGGCGAACTGCGGGGCGAGGGCGACGACATGCTCACCGTCGGCGAGGTGCCGCACGCGCTGCTGTTCCCGAGGACGGCCGCCGTGGTCCATCACGCGGGCGCGGGCACCACCGCGGCGGGTCTGCGGGCCGGGGTTCCGGCCGTTCCCGTGCCGATCCAGTTCGACGAGGGCTTCTGGGCCGCCCGCCTCGTCGCCCTCGGCGTGGCACCCCGGGCCCTGCCAATGCGGGAACTCACGACCGACACTCTCGCAACAGCCTTGCGCCACGCGACCACTGCCCCGACGTACGCCCACCGCGCCCACGCCCTGGCCGACGACCTGCGCACCGAGGACGGAGTCACCCCTGTCCTCGACACGCTGCGCCAACTCGCGGGCTAAGTGGTCTGCGTCATAAGTCCTTCGGGGGTTGACTTCGGAGCTGGTTGTTGGCGTGTTCGCGGTCAGGTGCCGAGGCCGGTGAGGTGAAGGT
This sequence comes from Streptomyces sp. NPDC002845, assembly GCF_053591955.1. Lineage (NCBI taxonomy): Bacteria > Bacillati > Actinomycetota > Actinomycetes > Kitasatosporales > Streptomycetaceae > Streptomyces > Streptomyces sp. NPDC002845. The sequence continues at coordinate 102,810 of NZ_JBSFUU010000036.1, forward strand.
GGCAGGCGGTGTCGAGGGCGTCCTCGGGGGTGCCGCTGCCACTGCCGGTGGGCAGGAGGGCGTCCTGATAGCGGTCGCTGGCCGGGTCGTGCAGGGCGAAGCCCCAACGGCTCGCGGTGCCGTGGTAGCGCAGGCGCATCAGCTTGAGGTTCCCGCCGT
>NZ_JBSFUU010000037.1:0-91422 GCF_053591955.1 Streptomyces sp. NPDC002845
GGACCGACGAGTGGACCATGTGTGGCGGTGCCCGACTCGGAAGCGTGAACACTTCGGCCCGAAGTGTTCACGCTTCCGCGACAGCCCCCACCCGCTGGATTCGCCAACAGCATCCGGTCCGTACCGCGGGTCTCGCCGTACGGACCGGCGCTCGCTGAGCGCTCCGCTGGCTGTGTCGATATGCGGCTCCGCCGCGGGGTCGCGATGTGCCGTCGATCGTCTGCGGTGCCGTCGTGGCCGGCCGCGCCCCGCGGCGGAGCCGCATATGTACACAGCCCCGCGCCCCTTCAGCGCGCTGTCGAACCGCAGCGGACTTCGCCCGACGCGCTTAGTGGCGTGGACATGCCAGCAGTCTGCCTGGTAAGGAAGCTGCGCATGGAGAAGAGCGGGCGGGAAGAGCGGGCGGGAAGAGGGTCGGACGCGGCCGTTGGTCTACGCCTGCGAAATACTTACGGAGCTGCGGCAATCGCGGCCTTTGGCGGAAACTTTCGGGAACGCGACACCGGATCAGGAGTGTGCTGACGTGCACGAGGACGCAAACGGCGGCGGGCGGCCGGTCGACGTCGAGGCGCCGGGAAGCGGTTTGGACCAGCCCTTCCTCGCGCTGGAGCGGGAGCTGACGGTCCTGCTGCGCCGGGCCCGTGCCAAGTCCGGCGAGATGGCCCGCGCGGTCCACCCCGACCTGGAGTCCGCCGCGTACGGCCTCCTCGCCCGGCTGGAGGAGTCCGGCCGTCAGCGCGCCACCGACCTCGCGGCCTACATCGGCGTCGGCAAGGCCACCATGTCCCGCCAGCTCCGCGCCCTGGAGGAACTCGGCCTGGTCGCCCGCGAACCCGACCCCGCCGACGGCCGCGCCTGGCTCGTCCACCTCACGGAGGAGGGCCGCGAGCGGTTCCGTACGGTGCGGGACGCCCGGCGGGAGCGGTACGTACGGCAGCTGGCGGGCTGGGACCGGGCGGAGGTCGCCGAACTGGCCCGGCTGCTGCACCAGCTGAACCGGGGGGAGGAGGGCTGAGCGGAGCCGGCGCGTGCTCGCAGCTCCGCTCACAGCTCCACGTACGCCACCGACGCGTCGTCGTGCCGCTTGCCGCGCCGCCCCAGAAACGCCCGCTCCTCGTCCGCAACCTCCAGCGCCCGCACCCGTTCCACCAGCGCCGGTGCCCCCTCCTTCCGTACGACCCGGAGGCAGTCCGCCCAGTCGCCCTCGCGGAACTTCTCCACCCACCGGCTCGCCCCGTCGGTCAGGCCGGCCAGGGCGGCGACGGACGGGCGCGGCACCACCCCGGTCACCGCGCGCGAGGCCACCGACGGGTCCGCCGCCGCCGTGAAGAAGCCGCCCTCCTTGTTGCGCAGCGTGGCGTCCGCCGTCGCCGCCCTGGAGAGCGAGGCACGCGGGACGCGGGAGAGCCGGTCGTCCAGTACGGCCGTCACCGAGCCGCCGGGGGTTTCCAGCAGGAGCGCCGAGTCGGAGAGGACGAGGTACTCCACGGTGTCCGGGGACCAGCGGGCGAGGACGACCGTGGCCTGAGGCGTGCGGGGGTGAGAAAGGTCACAGGTTTGGGCGTGTGCCGAGGCGGTACGAGAAATGGCCTGGCCAAGCACCTCGGGCAGTGCCAAATCCCGTGCCGAAACGGACAGTTCGGTCAGGGCGCCGCCGAGGCGGGCGGAGAACCAGGCGACCGAATGCAGACAGCCGTAGTCGGCCGGCGGAGGTGTCACCCCGTCGAGCAAGATCAGCGAACCGCCCTGTCCGGACGCCGGAAGCGCGACCGCGGCGAAGTCCTCATTGGGCCGGCCGGGGTCACCGGGCTCCGAGACGAGTTCCGTACGCATCCGGCCAGTCTGCACGACCCCTCCACATCGTCCACGAACGGCTGGCAACGGTCGCCCCATGGGCGCGACCCGGCAGGTCAAGCGCCGGATATGACGTGGAATGATCGGGTCCGGTGAACCGTGGCGGCGAATCCTGCCAAAGCGCGTCGCCGACGTCCAACCGGCCCGCGGTGCGGGGGCGCCGCACGGGCCAGAGAAACTTGCCCGCCAACTCCCCTCCGAGGTTCACTCCTTCGGGTGGCGGGTCTGGTGATGAGGGACCACCGCCCACCGGCACTGGGAGGGTCGGGAGCCGTACCGGGGGGACGCCCATAGTTGACGGAACGTCACCCGGGCCCATGGGTACACGAGTCAGGAATGCGAGCACCGGTGCAGAAAAAGCGGCCTCGGCGCACAGGCGAGCAGGCGGCGGCCCCCAAGGCCTCCACGAACCCGAACGCCAACCCCGACCCGACGGGCACCGGCCCGACGGGCACGAGCCGGCCGGGGACCGCGAACCCGCAGCCCACCGTCGGCACCGGGCGCCGCGCACGCGTCCGCAACCGGCTCGTCGTCGCGGTCGCCGTCGTGGCCGCCGCCATCGCCGGGGCGGGCGCGCCCGGCGTCCTCGCCGCGTCCGGCCAACTGCACGACACCCAGAACCTGGTGACGCTCGCCGAGCAGACGCAGCAGGCGCTCACCCTCGCCCACGCGCTGGCCGACGAACGGGACGAGGTCACGTCGTACATCGCCGCCGGACGGCCCGAGGCCAAGGCACCGGACGAGCAGCGCAGCGCCCGCGTCGACCGCCAGGTCGAGGAGCTGAAGACCGAGGCCCCCACCGCCGCGCTCCGCGAGGACCTGGACGGCATCGCCACCGTACGGAGAGCGGCGCTCACCGGGCAGAGCGGTGCTCTCGAAGCGCATCGGGCGTACTCCGCGACCATCACCGAGCTGCACGCCCTCGCCGAGGACCTGGCCGAACAGCTGCCGCCCCGCGCGGGCGACGGCTCCCACGCCCTCGCCGAGCTCGACTCCGCCGTCCAGCAGGCCGCCGCCGCCCGCGGACTCCTCCTCGCCGCGCTCAACGTGCCGACGACCACCCAGACCGTCATCGACCCGGTCACCGGCCTGTCGTCCACCGAGACCACCTCCTCGGCCGCCGACACCCGAACGCGCGACGCCCTCACCGCCGCCGCCCAGCTGGCCCGCGTCCGCTCCGAGGCCACCCTCGCCGACTTCCGCGAGACCGCGCCCGCCACGGCCGTCGACTCGTACGACTCCACGGTCACCGGCCCCGAGGCCGAGGCCGCCGACAGATACCTCGCGACCCTCACCGACCAGCCCACCTTCTCCGACTCCGAACTCGGCACCGACACCAAGAGGCTCGACGCGGCCCTCTCCGCCCGCGTCGAGCTGATGCGCGGCGCCGAGGCCTCCCTCAACGACCGCCGTACGAAGGATCTCGCCCAGCTCCGCGACGACGACGTCACCGCGCTGGAGATCCGTATCGCCGTCCTCGGCGCCCTCCTCCTCGTCGCAGTCGGCATCGCCACCGCCATGGCCCGCACCCTCACCCGCCCGCTGGCCGTGCTGCGCATCGGCTCGGCCCGCGTCGCCGCCGACCCGGCCGCCGAGGAACCGGTCAAGTTCACCGGCCGCAACGACGAGTTCGCCCAGGTCGTCCGCTCCGTCAACGCCCTGCACGCGCACGCCGTCGCCCTGCACGAGCGCCTCGCGCCCCTCGAAGGCGACCGCAAGCACCTCATCGGCCAGCGCCAGCTCATGGCCGACGAACGCGACAAGCTCCGCGCCGAACTCGCCGACGCGGAAGGCCGACTGGACCAGGTCCGGCACAGCATCCACGGCACCTTCGTCAACCTCGCCCTGCGCACCCTCGGCCTCGTCGAGCGCCAGCTCGCCGTCATCGAGGGACTGGAGGAGCGCGAGCAGGACCCCGACCGGCTCGCCACCCTCTTCAAGCTCGACCACTTCGCCACGGTCATGCGCCGCCACAGCGAGAACCTCCTCGTCCTCGCCGGCGCCGAACACGGCCAGCAGCACGCCGGACCCGTCCCGCTCGTCGACGTCGTCCGCGCCGCCGTCAGCGAGGTCGAACGGTACGAGCGCGTCCGTATCTCCGCGGTGCCGCCGCACGCCCACGTCGCCGGGTTCGCCGCGGACGACCTCAGCCACCTCCTCGCCGAACTCCTGGAGAACGCCTCCTCGTTCTCCCCGCCCGACCTCCCCGTCGAGATCTCCGGCTGGCTGATGGAGAACGGCGAGGTCATGCTCTCCGTCCAGGACGAGGGCATCGGCATGACCGCCGAACGCCTGGACAAGCTCAACTCCCGCCTCGCCGACTTCGCACCCGAGGACGCGTACGACCAGGAGGACGACGAGGGCCTCGGGCTCGGCCTGTACGTCGTGGCCCGCCTCGCCCACCGGCTCGGCGTCCGCGTGCAGCTGCGCGAGCAGAAGCAGGGCGGGGTCGCCGCCGTCGTCGTCCTGCCCAAGCCGCTGCTGGCCGCCGCGCCCGCCGCCGCCGTGGCCGCCTCCGGCCCCGTGCCCGACGTCGCCTCCTCGGTCTCCCTGCCGGGCGCCGACGCCGAGGTCAACGCCAATGTGCTGCGCCGCCGTCCGACGATCCCCACCCTCGTCGTACAGCAGCAGCCGGAGGCCGTCGACGACGCCGGGCCCGAGCCCGCCGTGGACCCGCTGATCGAGGCCGCCGAACGGGCACTGGCCGCCAGGGACGCCGTCGAGCGGGCCGAGGCCGAGGCCGAGTCGGTCTCCGAGACCACCATGGAACTCCTGGCGCCGCCGGCCGCGGACGAGCCCACGGAAGAGCCTTCCGAAACCGAGGCCGAAGACCCGTACGCCATCGGCCCGGACACCCACGAGCGCACCGCCGACGAGGGGGAAGCGGAGCAACAGGACGAGGAGACCCCGCGGTTCACCGACAAGGGCCTCCCCAAGCGCACGCCCAAGATCACCGAACCCCCGACCGTCCCCAGGCCGCGTGTCGGAGGCGTCAACGCCGAGGAACTGCGCCGTAGGCTCGGTGGGTTCCACCAGGGCGCCAAGGACGGCCGACGTGACGTCGAGGCCGAGATCGCCGAGAAGACGGGGGAGACGAGGGCGCCCGCGGCGCAGCAGTACGAGCGGTACGAGCAGTACGAGCACAACGCAGTGGAAACATCGGGGGGCACATCGGAGGAGGCAAGCAGTTGACCGCGCCCAGTACCTTCGGAACCTTCGGACTGAGCAGTGAAGCCCGCAATCTGCACTGGCTGCTGACGAACCTGGTCGAGGAGGTGCCGGGCCTGCTGTCGGTCGCGGTGGTCTCCTCCGACGGTCTGCTGCTGCTCTCCTCCGACCCCGGGAGAAACGCGGCGGCACGGGAGACCCGGGAGGAGAAACCCTCCGGCCCCAAGGGTTCCTCGGCCGACCTGGCCACCATCGTCTCCGGCATCGGCAGCCTCACCATCGGCGCCGCCAAGCTGATGGACTACGGCGGGGTCAAGCAGACGATGGTCGCGATGGGCGAGGGCAGCCTCTTCGTGATGTCGATCAGCGACGGTTCGCTGCTCGGCGTACACGGCTCCCCGGACTGCGACATGAGCGTGGTGGCGTACCACATGGCGCTCTTCGTCGGCCGCGCCGGACACGTCCTGACGCCCGAACTCCGCAGTGAGCTACGGCAGTCACTGCAAACGGAGCCGACGGGGAGCGCGCGATGAGCGCGGCGAAGGCGAGTTCGGGGCCCGGCGCGCAGAAGAAGCTTCCGGTCCGGGGCGGGGACCGCAAACCCGCCCGGGTCCGCCCGTACTCCCTCACCGGCGGCCGCACCCGCTTCGGCCACGTCCTGCTCGTCGAGACCTTCGTCGCGGCACTCGAAGCCCCGGAGGAACGCCAGGAGTTGACTGGAAGGACCTCCCAGACGTTTAGTTCTGGGGGCGGTTCGCTCAACACCAAGGTGATGCCCGAGATGCGGGCCATCGTCGAACTCTGCCGCCGCATGCGTACGGTGGCCGAGATCGCCGCGCTGCTGAGTATGCCGCTCGGCGTGGTCCGCGTCCTCCTCAGTGACCTCGCGGACCAGGGAAAGATCCGTGTGTACGGAACAGGGCACGGACCGGGACAGCCGGACCGCGCCCTGCTGGAAAGGGTGTTGAGTGGACTCCGTCGTCTCTGACGCCACCTCGGGCGTCATCCCCGACGCCCGCCGGGGCGTCGCCCGCACCACCGCCTCACCGGCCGTGGACCGACGTGCCGAACGGGAACGCACCGAGGAACTGAAACCCTGGCAGACGGACTTCACCCGCGCCCCGATCGCCACCAAGATCGTCGTCGCGGGCGGCTTCGGCGTCGGCAAGACCACCCTCGTCGGCACGGTCTCGGAGATCACCCCGCTTCAGACCGAGGCGCTGATGACCGAGGCCAGCGAGGCCACCGACGACCTCACGGGCACCCCGGAGAAGACCACCACCACCGTGGCCATGGACTACGGCCGCATCACGCTCGACGACGACCTGGTGCTCTACCTCTTCGGCACCCCGGGCCAGCAGCGGTTCTGGTTCATGTGGGACGACCTGGTACGCGGGGCCATCGGCGCGATCGTCCTCGCTGACACCCGCCGCCTGTCCGACTGCTTCCCTGCGCTCGACTACTTCGAGAGCTGCGGACTGCCGTACATCGTGGCGGTCAACCACTTCGACGGCAGTGAGCGGTTCGAGCCGGACGATGTGCGCGAGGCGCTGACCGTGCCCGCAGGGGTGCCTGTCATGATCATGGACGCGCGGCGCAGGATCTCGGTCGTGGAGACCCTACTGGCGCTGTGCGCCCACGCGATATCCGTCAGCCCCGAGTAGTCACTGCTCGTGACTGCTCGTGTCTGAGTGACCGAGTAGGAGACCAGTCCCGTATGCGGAAGATACTCGTCGTCGGAGCCGGTCAGTCCGGACTCCAGCTCGCCCTCGGCCTCCAGTCCCACGGCTACGAGGTCACCCTGATGTCGAACCGTACGGCGGACGAGATCCGCGGCGGCCGGGTCATGTCGACGCAGTGCATGTTCCATACGGCACTGCGGCACGAGCGCGATCTCCAGCTGAACTTCTGGGAGTCCCAGGCCCCGAAGATCGAGGGACTCGGCGTCTCGGTCGCGGGCCCGCCCGCAGCTGAAACAGGCACAGCGGAGCGCGTGATCGACTGGGTGGGCAAGCTCGACGGGTACGCGCAGTCCGTGGACCAGCGCGTGAAGATGGCCGGCTGGATGGAGACCTTCGCCCAGCGCGGCGGCCAGCTGGTCATCCACGGCGTGGCGGTCTCCGACCTCGACTACTTCTCCCGTACGTACGACCTGGTCCTCGTCTCCGCGGGCAAGGGCGAGCTCGTGTCGATGTTCGGCCGCGACGCCGACCGCTCGCCCTTCACCGAGCCGCAGCGCGCGCTGGCGGTGTCGTACGTCCACGGCCTGGGCCCGCGCCCCGAACACCCCGACTACGACGCGGTCCGCTGCAACCTCGTCCCCGGCGTCGGCGAGCTGTTCGTCATGCCGTGCCTGACGACCTCCGGCCGCGCCGACATCCTCTTCTGGGAGGGCATACCCGGCGGCCCGCTCGACGTCTTCGACGACGTGAAGGACCCGGCGGAACACCTCTCCCTGACCCTGGAACTCATGGAGCGGTTCACACCCTGGGAGTACGCGCGGGCCACCAAGGTCGAACTGACCGACGCGGGCGGCACCCTCTCCGGCCGCTACGCCCCCACCGTACGCAAGCCCGTCGCCAAGCTCCCCGGCGGCGGCCTCGTCCTCGGCGTCGCCGACGTCGTGGTCGCCAACGACCCGATCACCGGCCAGGGCTCCAACTCGGCCTCGAAGTGCGCGGCTTCGTACCTTGAGTCGATTGTGGAGCGCGGTGACAAGGAGTTCGACGAGGCCTGGATGCGGGCGACCTTCGAGCGCTACTGGGACACGGCCCAGCACGTGACCAAGTGGACCAACGCGATGCTCGGCGTCCCGCCGGAGCACGTCCTGAACCTCATCGGCGCGGCGGGCGCCCTGCCCCCGGTCGCCAACCGCTTCGCCAACGGCTTCGACGACCCGGCCGACTTCGAGAACTTCTTCTACGAGCCGGAGAAGACGGAGGCTTATCTGGCTTCCGTGACGGGAGCGTCCGCCTCCGGCGGTTCGGCCTGCTGAGCTTCCGCCTCGGGGTCTTCCGCCTTCGGGCCTTCAGCCTTCGGGTCTTCCGCCTCGGGGTCCTCCACCTCCGAGCCTTCAGCCTTGGGGTCTTCCGCCTCGGGGTCTTCCGCCTACGGCGCTTCGGCCGGTGCGTAACCCTCGTCCGACCCGTCGAAGGCCCCTTCGGGGAGCTCCGGCGGCGTGTACCGCGCCAGGGGCTTCCCGCCCGGGTCCGGCCGTACGGCGCCGAGGACCGGGTTCGCCGCGATCGGCGACACCTTGACCTTCGCACCGGGCCGGGGTGCCTGGACGACCATCCCGTCGCCGAGGTAGAGGGCGACGTGGGTGGCCTCGGGGAAGTAGACGACCAGGTCACCGGGCCGCAGTTCGCCGAGCGGTACGCGAGTGAGCCGCGCCCACTGCTCCTGGCTGGTCCGGGGGACGGTCCGCCCGGCGCTCAGCCAGGCCTGCGAGGTGAGCCCGGAGCAGTCGTACGCCCTGGGCCCCTCGGCCCCCCACTCGTACGGCTTCCCGAGCTGCTCGACGGCGTACCGGACGGCGGCCTCGCCCTGCCGGGAGGGCTTGTGCGCACTGCTGCTGAGCGCGCCCGAGGTGATGAACTCCTCCTGCGCTTCGGCGATCTCGTCGCGCTCGAAGGCGGCGAGGGCGGTGAGCTGGTCGGGGGTGAGGGAGGCGAGGAGCTCTTCGACGTCGGCGAGGCGTTCGCGTACGTCGTCCCGCTCGTCCTTGTGCCGCCGGGCGAGGGAGAGCTGCTCGTCGAGCGCCTTGCGGGCCTTGCGGGCCAGCGCGTCGGCCTTCCGTTCGCTGCCGGCCAGCCGCTCCACGGTTCCGGCCCGCTCCAGGGCCACCTGCCGGATCACATGGCCCTGGTCGAGCGCGCGGCGCGGGTCGGGGGCCAGCAGCAGGCGTACGTACGGGGAGACGTCCGTGCGGCTCTGGTACTGCTGCCGGGCGAGCCGTCCGACGGCGCCCCGGCTGTCGTGCAGGGAGAGGCGGGCGGCGGCGAGGCGGCGGTTGAGACGGGTGACCTCGGCGCGCTGCTTCCTGAGCTTCTCCTCGGTGGCGTTGTAGGTCTCGGTGGCTTCCTCGGCTTCGCGGTAGAGCCGCTGGAGGTCGGTGAGGAGTTCGGCGACGGAGGACGCCTCGGTGGGTTCCGGTACGGCTGCGGCGGGGGAGGGGGCGGCGAGCACGGCGCCCGTCGCGACGGCTGTCGCCACCGCCGCCGTCGCCGCCGTACAGACCAGGCGCAGAAGCCTTCCTGACATGTCATCACCTCCGGTGCGGGGGTGGTCCGTCCACCTCGCACCGGCAGGATCAGGGGGGTGCGGCCCGGGCGCGCGCCGGGTGGGCGGTTCGGCCCAAGAAGGTCACTCGTGGGCGGGGCCGGTGTCGGTGCCCGGCGTGGCGTCTGGCGTGGCGTCCGGTGTGGCGTCCGGCTTTCGTGGCGCGGGATTGGACCACGGTCACTTGAGGCGGACCCCGGTCTCGCCCTCCGGGTCGTACTCGTAGCGCCACCTCTGGTGGAGGCTGAAGCGCCCGGCCTGCGGGTTGGGCACCCGCCGGTAGACCAGCACGGTGGCAGGCCCACCGGGCGACTCCGGCACCGGAACCCGGTAGACCTTCGGGGGATGCCCGGTGATGCCCAGCAGCACCGGCAGGACGCGCCCGTCCAGGGGCCCGCCCACGAACGGGGTGTCTTCGCTCTTCACGCCACCAGTGTCACAGCAGGTGCGTCGCGTCCCGGACAACGGGCAGCACGCGGTGCACAAGGCCCCCCACGGGACCGTCGGGGGTCTCCAGGGCGAGGGCGCCCTTCAGGACGGCGGCGGCCTGCGGATCACGCCCGGCGCAGGCGGCCAGACACGCCACGAACTGCTCGACGAGCCAGTCCCGCAGCTCGGCGGCGGAGGGCTCCTTCCCCTCGTCGATCCAGATCAGGGAGGCGGCCTCCACGGCGGTGATCCACATCCGTACGGTCATGCGCAGCCGGGGTCCGGGCAGCGGTACGCCGAGATGGCTGAGCACATGCTCGGCGGCGGCCCGCCGTACCCCGTCCACGATGGCCGTCGTCCGCGAGGTCTCGACGACACTTCCACCCTGGAGCAGGGCGGCGAACCCGGCGTCGTGCTCGTCGACGAAGGCGAGGTAGCGGTCGATGGCATGCGCCAGGCGTTGGCTGAGCGGGCCCTCGGCGGGTTCGTCGAAGCACTGCTCCAACTCCTCCGCGGCGGACCGGAGGGCGGCCTCGTAGAGCTGCTGCTTGCCGCCCGGGAAGTACCGGTACACCAGCGGCCGCGACACCCCGGCCGCCTCCGCCACGTCGTCCAGCGAGACTTCCTCCGGGGCCCGGTGCGCGAAGAGCTCCAGCGCGGCGCCGAGGAGTTGACTGCGGCGCTCCTCGACACTCAGCCGACGGTACGCGCGGGTGGGGGGTTCGGGGGGCATGCCTGGCAGGGTAGCTGTGGGGCCGGGTTGTCTCGTCCCCGCTGCCCGTACCTGTCCCGCCCCCACCCAGCCGCCTTTGGCGGCGGCTGCGTCCGCGAAGCGGACCTCCCAGTGGCCTACGGAGCCGGCGGCGCGGCGCGGTCTCCGTGGCCCGCGCTCATACGACCTCCCGCGGGTCCGGGGCCGGACCGTAGTCCTCGGCGTGGTCCCTGGTCAGCGCGGCCAGCAGTTCAGGGTCGGAGTGGAACTCGGCCGTGTGCTGCCAGGCGATGAGCAGCTGCGCGACGGACGCGCTGTTGCCGACAGAGGCGGCAGCCCGCATGGTGTCGACCAGTTCGACGGCGAAGGCGTGAACGTCGGGCTCGGGCAGGAAGCCGACCCAGGGGAAGGCGTCCGGCAGTATGTCCAGGAGCAGCTCCATGCTGCCGGGCTCCCGGCGCGCCATCGCGGCCAGCATTCGGGTGGCGGCCGACACCACGGTCTGGTCCTGCTCCGCCCGGGCGGCGGTCGTGAGGACCAGATCCTCCCCGTCTCTGCGATGCAGCAACAGCCGGGACGACTCCTTGAGTCGGGGAAGCGTCTGGTTGTTCTTGTTCACCAGTTCGGAGAAGTTCACCGCAGCGTTCTCGGTTGCCATAACTACTCCCATCCGTGCTCAACGAGGGGACCGGCCTCGCTCAGGTAGCCGAGCAAGCCGGCTTCCGGGTACTCGATGATGTCGTCGGGCAGGTCGTGGACGGTGAACCATTCGAGTGCGAGGCACTTCTCCGGCTCCTTGTTGACGGGCTGGCCCTCCCACCTCGTGGCCTCGAAGAAGAAACCGATCCGCTCGACGCCCTCGCCCTGCCGGTGGTGCACCACCTGGACCATGCGAAGGTGACCGGGGTTGACGATGATGCCCGTTTCTTCGCGTAGTTCGCGGGCTGCGCCAACGGTCAAGGGTTCGCCCTCGTCGAGCTTGCCGGACGGCATGTGCCATCGGCCGCGGCCATAGGGCCCGCCCCTCTGCGAGAAAAGGATCTTGTCTCCGTCGCGAACGATGACGTGTGTGTCGATGACGGGCTGTGCCTGTTGTCCGCTCATGTTTCCTGGGGGTTCGGTGTGGTGGCTGAGGCCACCGACGGTAGTGGCAGGGGTGGGATCTCGTCGGCGATTCGGCTTGCTACCTCCGATGGGGTGGCACGGCTGGTGTCGAGGAGAAGCACCCTGACGCCCCAGTTCGTGAGGTGTGCGGCTGCGTCGCCGTACAGGTCGACTTCTCGGCTCGGCGCGCTGGGGTCGAGGTGGAAGCGGTGGGTTGCGCCGCGTTCGGCGAGACGTTCCGCGATCAGGTCGGGGAAAGCGGTGAGGATGACGGCGAGATCCGGCATTACGGCGTGACGGTTGGTGTCGAGGAGGAAATCCAGCGGTACTCCGTCCAACTGCTGGAGAACGAGAGTGGAGGCCAGGTAGCGGTCGCAGATGAGCAGGTCACCCTCTCGCAGCGCGCGGTTGATCTCGGTGTCGATGTGCTCGTAGCGGTTCGCGGCGACGAGGCAGGCCAGTGCCAGGCCCTGGATGTGGTTGGCGTTCTTGCGGGTGAACTCGCCCAGATCGCTGGTGGACGGCTCGGTGGTCAGCTGGGCGGGAATGCCCTGGTCGGCGAGGTGGCGTTGGAGCTCCGTGACCGTGGTGGACTTCCCGACTCCGCTGGGGCCATCGACGGTGACGAACCAGCCCGTGCGCTCGGGCGTCATACGGCGGCCTCCTGACCGCCCTGGTTCCGCTCGTGCTGCTCGCGGGTGAGAGTGGCGAGCGTGGCGCGTAAGTGTTCCAGCCGTACGCCGCCGAACTGGATGCCGACGGAGAAGTTGAATTCGTCGCGCTGCCGCATGGATTCGTCCGCGCCGTCGTGCGTGAGGTCGACGTCGCCGTAGGCGAGGAGGTCGTCCGGGTTGTAGCCGTCCTTGATGAGGGTCTGCCACACCGGCGTCCCAGGGTAGGGACGGAACTCGAAGACGCTGGCCCGCATGTCCCCCGGGTGCTGGTCGGCGATGTCCCACAGGCTCCGGATGTGCCGCACCGTGGCGTCGAGGTCTTCGCGGGTCTCGCCGGGGAAGCCGAGGATGAAGTAGCCCTTGACTCCGATGCCATGGGCGATGAGGCGGCGGACGACGCGCTCGGTCATGGCGGCGTTGATCCGCTTGTCCATGGACTTCAGGATGCGGTCGCTGCCGGACTCGATCCCGAGGGCGACCTCCCGTAAGCCGTTGGCGACGAGGCGATCGAGCTGGGCGTCGGAGAGCCGGTCGAGGACGTTGATGCGGCCGGTGGCGTCCCATAAGTACCGCTCGCCGATGCGGTGCTGGGCGAAGGCGGCCATGTGTTCCTCGATGACGTCGCGGACGCCAAGGAACAGGTCGTCGACGAAGCGGAACGCGGTCACGCCGTACTCGTCGTGCAGTTCGTCGAGCTCGCCGATGATGTTCTCGGGGCTGCGGACCCGGATCTTGACATCAGGGTTGGCGGTCCAGGCAGCTCCGCAGAAGGTGCAGTTGTAGGGGCAGCCGCGGCTACCGACGATGTTCGCCTCCATGTGCCCTTCGAGGGCGGCGGCCCTCAGCCAGTCGTAGCCACGGCTCGCTGTGAGGCGGCGGTCGGTCGGGGTGGGCGCGGCCCGGTAGGGGTCCTGCGGCAGGAAGGCGCGGTTGACGTACGGCAGCGTGTTGATGTTGGGGCCGAGCATCTGCGCGCTTGTGTTGGGGTCCGCGATGCCGCCGCCGCGGGTGCCGCTGATCGGGTCCCGCCACAGCACGCCGGGGAGGTCTCGTCGGCGCCGCTCGTTCTCCAGGAGGGCGGCGACCCGCAGCTCTCCCTCGCCGAGGACCAGGGCACGCAGATTGGTCATGCGGGGGTCGACGAGGATGCGGTCGGGCATGGCCTTGGCGTGGTGCCCGCCGACCATGAGGGCGATGCAGGGGGCGAGCTTGGCCGCGATCCGCGCGGACATCTCGTAGGTGGGCGCCAGGAGGTTCATCCCGACCCAGCGCGGCGCGGCCGTGTTGACGATCTTCGCTGTCTCGTCGGTGCCCAGTCCGTGGGCCTCGGCGTCGAGGACTCCGACGTTGAAGCCGCAGCGCTGGGCGTACGTGGCGATGTAGGCCATACCGAGGACGGGGAGCGTGTAGTCGTTGGTTCGCGGACGCAGGCCGTAGTCGCGCAGCGGCGCGTTCACGAACAGGGCGTCGAGTGCGTGGGTGTCGTCGGCGCCCGAGATCAGCGTTGACTGCCGCATGGATCCTCCAGATCAGCGCGGGCGTGTGAGCCCCAGGTGAGGGTGGAGAGGGTCAGGCTGTGCAGTGCTGTGCGGTCGGTGCCGGCCCAGCCGATCCACAGTGGGCCGAACGCCTTGTCCTTCTTGTCGGGCCAGGGGTAGGCGGGGGCGATCTTGGCGGCCCAGGTGCGTACGGCGAGGTCGTCGTGAGGGTAGACGCTGAAGTCGCCGGTGAAGTCGGCAGCGGCAGCGGCAGCGGTCCACGGGCCGATACGGGGGATGCGGGTGAGTGCCGGGACCAGGTCACCGGCGTCCATCTGCTCCCACTCGGCGTGGTGCCGCTCGTAGTGCGTGGCAGCTGCCTGAAGGGTGGGCCTGTGGAACTTGGCGCCGACGTCGGTGAACTGCTGGTCCGCCAGAGCGAGAACCTCGTCGGCGGTGGGCGAGACAGCGAGCGTGGCGAATGGACCGTTGACGGTCGTGCCGTAGGTGCTGCACCACGTGCGGTACAGCTTGCGAGCCTGGTCGGCGCGGACGACCTGCCGCAGGACCGCGGTGGTGATCGCGTCCCACAGTGAGGGGTTCACCAGACGTTGTGTGGCGCCGAGTTCGTTGAGTCCGTCCGTCAGCGCGGCGGGCGCGGCGGCGGGCAGGCGGGCGGGGTCCGTGGTGACGAACGTCGGCTTCACGTCCTCCGTGCCCTGCACACACTCCATGTGCAGGCCCTGCCGGTCGAAGGACACGGACCATGTGCCGGAGGCCGTACGGACGGCGCGCGCACGCCTCCCGTTCTCGGTTGCCTGCCATGCGGGGTGATCGGTCGTCAGGACGACGGTCATCAAGATGCTCCTCACGTAGTTCGGCTGTGCGCCGTAGCCTCTCGCGTCACGGTGCGCTCGCGCGCGAGGGCTGCCGGAAAGAGGAGAAAACTGTTGATGAGCCTGTGGTCGACGAAGTAGTTACGCATCTGCACGTACTCCTCGACCGCTACTCATCGGCGTCCCACTCCACCTTCGCGCGCTGGAACCGGGCAGCCGCGAGAAGCTGGAACACCGCGTCCGGAACGGCGAGGTCGCCGGGGCCGTCCATCGGAACGCACCAGTACGAGCGCACACCCTCGGGTTCGGTGCACTCCGGCCGCGGTACGCCGAGGAAGCAGCCACGCCCGAGGAACTCCGCCTCCGGGCCCCGGCGGGCGGCCCACTCATAGCGCTGCCCGGCGCTCACCGGTACGAGGACGTAGTACCGCTGCGCGTACAGGTCCAGGAACACCGGACCGCCCTGCAACGCGTCCGCGAGGAAGGCGTCGATCTTCTTGGAGCTGTCCGTGCCCGCCACCGTGCGCACCAGGTCACCGGAGATCCGGATCGCACCGAAGAGGCCGCCGCACCGCAGGAGAGCCATCCCGCTCTCCTGCCACTGGGTCCGGGCCTGCCTCGCGTCTTGCGCCGCCGTCAGGAGCCAGGACCGGACCGCGACTTCACGGTCCTGCCGGGAGTGCACGAGCACGCCTGCTCCGGCCTCCACGGGGGTACGTACTTCATCACTCACCGCAAGGCCTCCGTTGTCGGGCGCAGCACGTCCGCGGCGGGGTCAGGGACGGTGGGGGTGGCGGCGTTGTCCTGCGTGGTTCCTGCTCTGGTCATCGTCACGCCTTGGTCAGGGAGCGGGGAGAGGAGCCCCCGCCCACGGGGTTGGCGATCAGCGTTCTCCGTCGGCCCGTAGCTCCGCCATCACCTGAGGGGTTGCCTCTGAGGCACTTCCGAGTGACGGCCATAGCATCGGGGTAGCTTCGAAGTCGCTTCTATTCAGGGCGTGTTGCCATGAAAGGAGTCACAGGTATCCCCTTCCCGGGAAGGGATCGATCCACGGACGCGCCGACTGAACGGCGCCCGAGATTGGGGGCGGTATGAGCGGCGAGCCGAACACACTGCTCAAGTGGCTGTGCGACCGGGAGCGGCTGACCTACCGCAAGTTCAATGAACGGTTCACCCAGACCGGGGTGGAGCTGTTCGGCCGCAACCCCAACAACCCAACGTGCGGTGAGCCTCAGTTCCGGCGCTGGACGGGCGGCAAGCTCGTGGGCCTGCCCGGCGCGGAGACATGCGCGATTCTTGAGCGCATGTTCCCCGGCTGTACCGCGGAGCAACTGTTCGCGCGGCCGTCCGAGGTCATCGACGCCCAGGTACCCGCATACGACCTGGATCTGGAAGAACGAATCGCAATGACCGCACGTGAAGCCCATGAGGACGCCGACGCAACCGCCGGTACGTCCATCTCCGACAACACCATCGACGAGCTCCACGACCAGGTCGTCACCCTCGCGCGGAGCTATCACCGCGTCGCGCCGGTGAGGGCTTTCGAGGAGGCCGACGCTCTGCGCCAGGAGGTTGAGCGCCAGAGGGACCGCACACAGGCTCCTGCGCAGCTCCAAGCCCTGATGATCTTCAACGGCCAGGTTGCAGCGCTGCTGTCCTCCGCGGCCTTCGATCTCGGCTACCTGCGCCACGCGCGGACGTTCGCCCGCACCGCCGCCTTGTTCGGAGAGAGCACGCGGTTCGCGCCGTTGCGGGCGTTCGCCGACGGGACCCTGGCGTACATCGCGTACCACGCTGGTGACAACACCGAGGCCGTGGCCAAAGCGGTCCGTGCCCTGTCGTACGGCGGACTCGGCGACATCGCACAACGGCGCCTGCACGCGATTCAGGCACGCGCGTACGCCCACATCGGCGACATCGCGTCCGCGCAGCACGCGATCCGCCTCTCCGGAGAAACCAGCCGCGACCGCGTGGACGAGCTCCACGACGCGGTGGGCGGCGAGTTCGGTTTCACCGCCGAGCGGCTGGCCATGTCCAACAGCACCACCGCGCTCATCATCGGCGACAGCGGTCAAGCCGAGGCCGCCGCCCGGCAGGCGCTCGAACTCCTCAGGCAGCAGTCGCAGGACGTCCAGTCCGCCCACGTTCGGGGCGGCGCGGCGGCCGACTTGGCGATGGCGCGCCTCCTGGCCAACGACGTCGAGGGAGCATCCGAAGCGCTGACGCCGGTGTGGGAGATCCCGAGCGATCAGCGGATGACGGGCATCGTGGTCCGCACGGCCCGTATCCACCGCCACCTGTCACGGCCGACATACCACGGTGCACAGCTCCCCGAACAACTCCGGGAACAGATCGAGGACTTCACCCGCGGGTCCCCGCCGTACCAGATCGGCCCACACGTCGGGCTCCTCGCCCTGGAAGCCTGATCACAACGAGGCGAGGATCTTCGCCTCCTTCTCCGGGGCGATCCCGTGCTCCGTCCACCGCGGGTGGTCCACGGGACGCCCGTCCTGGGCAAGCCACGCCCAGGTGTCCCGGATCGTCTCGGCGATCGGCCGACAGCGCAGGCCCGCGGCGACGGCACGCCCTGAGTCAACCGACCACACGCCTGCGTGCGTACGCCACAACGGCAGCTCCGTCCACTGCTTCACGCCCTGCTCGATCAGGACGTCCGGCTCCACCCACACCGGGGTTCCCGTGCTGTCCGTCACCGTCAGGCACTCGCTGAGGAAGTCGGCGAAGGCGATCCCTTCGGGGTGCGTGACGTTATAGCCGCCGCCGTTCGCGCTCGCCGCCTGGTCCAGCGCGAACTCGGCGACGTCCCGGACGTCGACCGGCTGGATGCGCTGCTCGGCCGGTGCCGGGGTCACGATGCGCCCGCCGCGCTTGGCCCTGTTCAGCCACCAGGGGAGGCGGCCGACGTACTCACCGGGGCCGAGGATCACGCCCGGCCGGAGGAAGACCGCGGCGTTCCCGAAGGCCTCGGTGACCGCGCGTTCGCCGCCGGCCTTCTGGAACCCGTACACAGTGGGGCTCCCGTCCTCGCCGGTGTACCCGTAAGTCTCGTCGGCGTCCGCGGGGCACTGGAGCAGCGGCGAGGCATCCGTCAACGGCTGGTGCGGCCACCCTTCGTAGACGGACACGGTGGAGATGTGGACCCAACGCTCTGTCTTGCCGCGGAGTGCAGTGGTGGCCAACAGGACGTCACGCGGCGCGAGGTCAGAGCTGGACGTGTCGATCACGGCGTCCCACGGACCGTGCCCGGCCAGCCGCTCCAGGTCCTCGCGGACCGTACGGTCACCATGAACCGGCTGTACGCCCCCGGCGGCAGGGCCGGATCGCCCGCGGTTGAAAGTGCTGACGTCCCACCCCCTCGTCAGCGCTCGCTCGGTGATGGACTTGCCCAGGAACCAGGTTCCGCCGATGACCAGAATGCGCATGGCCCTGATCCTGCCGTCACGAGCCGAGGCGGGGGAAGATCCGCGGCTGACGCCGCTCCCCAAACGACCCGGTGGAGGCCAAGCAGTTCTGCGCCGAACGGCCCACGATCTAGAAGCCGTTGCACGCGGGGGCGTACGAGGTGGAGGGCGAGCCCGCCGGGATCTGGGCCGCCCCGGTCGAGCCGGGCGAGATCGACGGTGCGGTGCGCCACAGTGCGCACCTGTTCCAGGCCCAGGTGCCCAAGGTGGCCGACGTACGGGCGGTCGTCCTCGGCGAGCGGGTGTTCGGCGCCCGGATTACCGCGCCGCCCGGGGTCGTGGACTGGAGAGCCGAGTACCAGAGCCTCACCTATGAGCCGGTTGCCTGCCCGGACGGCGTACGCGGAGCGCTGGTGCGGTTCCTCGACGACTTCGGGCTGAACTTCGGCGCCTTCGACTTCGCCGTGACCGCGGACGGCGCATGGTGGTTCCTGGAGTGCAACCCCAACGGCCAATGGGCGTGGCTGGAAGACGCGGCCGGACTGCCGATCACAAACGCCATCGCAGACCTGTTGGAGAACGGAGCGAGCCGGCATGACTGACCCCCTGCGCTCGGAACACCTGCGGGCCAACCTCGCCCGGCGCCTGTCCAGGAGCGGCACGCTGCGCGGCCCGGAATGGGAAGCGGCCGTCATGTCCGTGCCCCGTGAGGCGTTCCTCTCTCGCGGCTGGTTCGAGTACGAGGACGGCGGCTGGTACCGGCCCGCAGTCAGGGACTCCAAGGAAGGACTCGCGCGGATCTACGAGGACGACACCCTCGTGACACAGGTGGCCGGGGGCGTCTTCCCCGACCAGGTCGAGGGACGCATCGCCGCGGCCCCCTCGTCGTCGTCCACCCTGCCGAGTCTGGTCGTGCGGATGCTCGAAGAGTTGCGGGCGGCCGAAGGGACGCGCGTCCTTGAGATCGGCACGGGCACGGGCTACTCGACCGCGCTGCTCTGCCACGTCGTCGGTGAGGACAACGTGACCACGGTCGAGGTCGACGCCGAGGTGTCCGCCCGTGCCGGAATGGCCCTCGCGGGCGCCGGTTACTGGCCTGCCCGCGTGGTCGGTGACGGCCTGGCGGGCTGTAAGGGGGGCGGCCCGTACGACCGCGTGATCGCGACGTGCGGCGTGCACACCGTTCCGGCCGACTGGCTTGCCCAGACCCGGCCCGGCGGTGAGGTCCTGGTCACGGTCGGCGGATGGATGCACGCCTCCGAACTCGTCCGGCTCACGGTCGCCGACGACGGCACGGCCACCGGCCCGGTACTCGGCGGACAGGTCTCGTTCATGCTTGCCCGCCCCCACCTTCCGCCTCCGCTGGGCATCCTGCCGAACCTCAGCGAGGGCAACGCGGTGCCCGCAGAACTCGGCGCGGACGTGCTCGACGACTGGACGGCCCGGTTCGTCGCGCAGCCCGCCGCGCTGCGCGCACAGCGGCTCACGCTGGAACGGGACGGCCGGACGGAACACGTCGTGATCGACGTGGACGCCGAGGCGTGGGCCGTCGTCTTCCAGGACGGCGCGCGGTGGATGGTCCGGCAGGGCGGCACGGCACGCCTGTGGGACCGGATCACCGAACGCGTCACGCAGTGGCAGGCGGACGGACGCCCGCCTGCCGACCGCATGCGGCTGCATGTCGGCCCAGACGGTCAACGCCTCACCTGGGCGTGACCGCGATCGTCCTGCTGTTCGGCATGGACGAGCGCGGACCCGAGGACGATCGATGCTTTTGCCGCAGCCGTCCTGCGCATGTACTGCGTGTTCGCCGTCCGGAAGGCAGCAGTCAGATAGTTGCCAGAAGCGTCAGACCTGCGTGACGCTTACGGGGTCTCAACGCTGTTGGCGGGGGTCAGCATGGACGACGATGTTGTCATCGGCGGACTGCCCGTCCCCTCACAGCTGATTGCGATGATCAGGGCAGGGAAGTGGGTGACCCGGAGTGATGAGATTCTCAGCGAGGTCTTCGGGGAGAGGCCGGTGCAGCCGCTCTTCTACGGAGAGGGCATGCTCATTCGAGAGAATCGCGGGTGGCATGCGGATCCTGATAACGCAGGCCCTCCCCAGCCGCTCGTAGAGGGAAATCTGGGGCTCCTCGTTGAACGGTCGTTGGTGATCGCGGACCTAGGCCCCGACATGCCCATCGTCCTGGACTTCCGTCTGTCCTTCACTTCTCCTCGAGTGCTATACCCGAGAGGTTTGGCGTGGGTGCAGATCGCTGCGAGCTTCGAGGAGCTTGTCGGCCGCTTGTACCCGCAGAGCGCGGTCTGACTCGGGCTTTGGCGCTCAGCCCATTCCCTACCTCAACAACCCCGACGCCCTCCACAACCGCCGCCCCGCCCCCCGCAGCACCCCGATGTCGTCCAGGAAGTCCG
Organism: Streptomyces sp. NPDC002845; assembly: GCF_053591955.1. Lineage (NCBI taxonomy): Bacteria > Bacillati > Actinomycetota > Actinomycetes > Kitasatosporales > Streptomycetaceae > Streptomyces > Streptomyces sp. NPDC002845. Next base: position 20,373 of record NZ_JBSFUU010000037.1, read on the forward strand.
TCAACCGTTTGGCCCCCGTCTGCATGACCTCCCGCCGATGGCCGCTCGCCTTCACCTGGGCGAGAGCCTCCCGTTTGTCGAGGCCGACGTTGGCGTACACCTCGGGGTTGATGAAGGCCACGGAGAACACCCGCGCGAACTCCCCCGACGTCAGCCGGGTGAACTCCTGGGACCAGCGGGGAGCGGTGACCATCTGGCGGCGGAGTTCTTCGCGGGCGTAGCGGACGTGGCGGGCCTCCTCGACGACGTGGATGCGGGTGACGCCGCGGATGAGGGGCTGGACTCGGTCGTCGGGGAAGGTCAGGCGCTGCATCCAGTCGAGGATCTCCTCGCCCAACAACGTGGCGGTGAAGGAGCCCGGCGTCGTCGAGATGGTCTTGAAGAGGCGGCCCAGGTTCTGGTGGAGGCGGCTCACCGGGTAGTACGGCGTGCCGCCCTTGCTGATGAGCCGGGCGAACATCTTCGAGTGGCGGCACTCGTCCTCGATCTCGGTGAGCGCGTAGCGCACGTGGGCGCTCGTGGCCGCCTTGTCGTAGATGTGGCGGACCAGCAGCTGCATCAGGATGATCTCGAACCAGATCCCCAGCGAGGCGAGTGACGCGGACTCGTGCTGGGACAGGGCGATGCGCTGCTCCTCGCTCATCCGGTCCCACATCGGCGTCCCGTACAGCGACACCAGCTCCGGCGGCCAGAACCACTTGCCCTCCTCGAAGGGCGCCTCCCAGTCGAGCTCTTGGTCGGGGTCGAAGGAGTGCTTGGCGGAGGCGTCGAGGAGCCGCTCGGCCACCTGTTCGCGGTCCTTGAGAAGACCGAGCGCGTCACGCAGCACCTCGGCCTCGGTCACCGTCGTCATGGCCATATCCATTCACCCAATATGCGGTCGGCGCACGGTAGTTACCGGCGGTCACCTGCTTATGAGACTACCTGTCAGCAAGGTCGTCAATCCCCTGAGCCTCGTTTGTTGGAGCGGAGTGGCGGGAGCGGGTGGCCGAGGTGCGGGGCGGTCATTGACGACGGGGCGGCGGCCGGGGACTGACAGGCGCCGAGACCGACGGGACATCGCCCTGCGTGCGACACCTGTCACCCGTGTGCAGTAGCGTGCTTGCGTGTCCATGCCTCCTCCGCCCCAGCAGCCGCCCCAGGGTCAGGGCCCGGGCCCGTACGGTCAGCCCTACGGCCAGCAGCCACCGCCCCAGGCCCCGCCTCAGAACCCCTACGGGCAGCCGTACGGTCAGCAGCCCCAGCAGCCCCAGCCACCCGGGCCCTATGAAGCACCGTACGGCCAGCAGCCCTACCCCGGCCCCGGTGGCCCCGCCCCCTGGGGTGCCCCGCCGCCGCCCAAGAAGAGGCGGGTCGGGCTGGTGCTCGGGATCGTGGGAGGGGTCGTCGGCGTTCTGGTGCTCGGCGGGGTGGGGCTCGCAGTGATCGGGTGGCAGGTCGAGGACAGCTTCCCGGAGGCCGAGTACGAGCTGCGGCTGAACGAGACGCTGCTCGACGGCACGTACGAGCTGGCGCAGGACATGTCCGAGTCCGAGGGGGCGCCGATCGAGGAGCAGGCGGACGGCGCCTGGGACGCCCGGGACGTCCGGGCGGTCGTCGGGCTGTACAGCCTCGGCGGTGACGAGACCAAGGGGCAGCTCGTGGTCTCGGGGATGCACGGGCGGTTCAAGAACACCGAGATCGCCCGCGACAAGATGATGGAGGGCGCCGGCGAGGCCGACGGTGCCAAGGTCGCGGTGGAGCCGAAGGACTTCAAGCCCTCCGGCTCGGACGTCACCCTCACCTGCCAGGTCCTCACCCAGAATCAGCTGGGCACCGAGGTCACCGTCCCGATGTGCGGCTGGGTGGACGGCAACACCGGCGCCTCCATCGGCGAGGTGACCCCCGAGATCGCCCTGAAGGACCCCTCGGAGATCGACCTCGAAGCGTTCGCCGAGACGACCGTGAAGGTCCGCTCGGAGCTCCGGCAGCCCATCAGCTGACGGCAGCCCATCAGTCACCGATCAGCTGACGGCAGTCGATTCGCTGACAGCCCCCGGTCCGCTGTCGGCCGCCGGTCCGTCGACGGCCGCCGACACCGGCTTCGCCTCACCCGGCGGGAACGACGTCCGCAGGGTGAACGCGTACTCCGTCGGCCCGTGCGCCCGGAGGTGGAGGAGCCGTTCCTCCGCCTCCGCGACGGTCGGCCGGTGTCCGGCGGGGACCCACCACAGAGCGGTGACGGCTTCCGCGAGCCGCTCGAAGAAGTCTCGCCGCCGCGCCAGCATCTCCCGGTGCTGCCCCTGGTACATGAACGCGGTCAGCGCGTTGCTGTCCCGCCACACCGACATGTTGACGATCAGCCACTCGTCCCCGAGCACGGGTACGTCCGTGGCGTTGCCCGACTCGCTCTGCAACCGCCACACGAACCCGTCCGACGTGTCCGCGACCGCGTTCACGGGGTCGAGGGCGTCGACGAAGTCCTTCAACTGCGGTGAGTCCAAAGGGGCCTTGAGGCGGGCGATGTTGACCTGGGCGAGTTCGTATTCGTCACCGGCTGCGGGTGCGGGAAGGCTCATGACCGAACGGTAGGTCGGGTGGTCTGTCGTGCGGTACCCCTTATCTCACGAAGCGAGAACACCTCACGAAGCGAGAACACCTCATGAAGCGAGGACACCTCATGAAGCGAGGACACCTCACGAAGCGAGAACCGCCTCCATCACCGCCCGCGCGATCGGCGCCGCGTCCCCGCCCCCGCTGATCTCCCCCCGGTCCGCCTCCGCGTCCTCCACCACCACCGCGACCGCCACCTGCGGCTCCATCGCGTTGTCCGCCTGTGCCCAGGAGATGAACCAGGCGTACGGCGTACCGGAGTTGCCGATCCCGTGCTGGGCGGTGCCCGTCTTGCCGCCGACCGTGGCGCCGGGGATGGCCGCGTTGGCGCCCGTGCCCTGCTCCACCACGTCGGTCATCAGCTCGCGCAGCCGCGCGGCCGTGGCCGGGTGCATCGCCTGGCGCAGGGTCGTCGGGCCGCTCGACGACATCATGCGGCCGTCGGCCGTGGTCGTCCGCTCCACCAGGTACGGCGCCTTGACCGAGCCGCCGTTGGCCACGGCCGCCGTGACGACCGCCATCTGCAGGGGAGTCGCCCGGGTGTCGTACTGGCCGATCGACGACAGCGCGAGCTGCGCCCGGTCCATGTCCGTGTCGAAGGTGCTCGGCGCGACGGAGTACGGGATTCGCAGCCCGCTGTTGTTGAAGCCGAAGTCCCGTGCCGTGTCGGTCATTTCGTTGAGCCCGACGGCCACGCCCAGCTTGGCGAAGACCGTGTTGCAGGACCAGGTGAAGGCGGCGCGCAGCGAGGCGTCCTCGCAGCCCCTGCTCGCGTTGGTCAGCGCGGTCGACGTACCGGGCAGGGTGTACGGGGCCGGGGAGTCGGTCGGCGCGTCGACGTCCGTGACGACCCCCGCGTCCAGCGCCGCCGCGGTCGTCACCACCTTGAAGGTCGACCCCGGCGGATACGTCTGCCGGACCGCCCGGTTGAGCATCGGCCTGCCCGGGTCCCCGTTCAGCCGCGCCCACGCCTTCTTGACCGCCGTACCGTTCCCGGACAGCTCTCCGGGGTCGTACGAGGGTGTCGACACCAGCGCCAGCACCCTGCCCGTGGCCGGCTCGACCGCCGCGACCGCGCCCCGGCGGGAGCCGAGTCCGGTGTACGCCGCCTGCTGGGCCGCCGGGTTGATGGTGGTGACGACGTCTCCGCCGGGGGGCCGGGCGCGCGTGAGGTCCTTGCCGAGGGAGAACACGGGCAGCATCGGGTCGGTGCCGTCGAGGAGGGGGTTCTCGGTGTTCTCCAGGAAGGTCGTCCCGTACAGCTGGGAGGCGAAGCCGGTGACCGGTGCGTACAACGGGCCGTTCCTGTACGTCCGTTCGTGGCGGAGTTGCTCGCCGGTGTCCCTGGAGCCGGTGACCGCCCGTTCGCCGACGAGGATGTCCCCGCGCGGCCGGCTCCAACGGGCGATCTCCGTGCGGCGGTTGGCGGGATTGTCGTCGTACGCCCGGGCCTGGAAGACCTGGACGCGGGTGGCGTTCACGAGGAGGGCGATCAGCAGCAGGGCGCACAGGGCGGCGGCCCGGCGGATGTACTTGGTCATGACCTGCCTTCCTGAGCCCCGGCCTACGGCGCCCGGTCCCTGTCGTACTGGCCGCGGGCCGAGTCGCTGACGCGGATCAGCAGCGCGACGATGATCCAGTTGGTGACGACCGAGGAGCCGCCCTGCGCGAGGAACGGCATCGCCATCCCGGTCAGCGGGATCAGCCCGGTCACACCGCCCGCGATCACGAAGACCTGGAGGGCGATGATGGAAGCGAGGCCGATGGCCAGCAGCCTGCCGAAGGGGTCCCGGAGGGTGAGTCCGGCGCGGTAGCCGCGCTCCACGAGCAGGGCGTAGAGGAAGAAGATCGCGGACAGGCCGGCCAGGCCCAGTTCCTCCCCGGCCGTCGCCAGGATGAAGTCCGACTTGGCCGCGAAGCCGATGAGGATGGAGTGGCCGAGGCCGAGCCCGGTGCCGAGCATGCCGCCGGCGGCGAACGCGAAGAGGGACTGGGCGAGTTGGTTCGGCCCCTGGCCCGCCTCGATCGACGCGAAGGGGTGCAGCCAGTCCTCGACGCGGCCGTGCACATGGGGTTCGAGCTGGCCGACGGCGTAGGCGCCGGCCAGCGCGAGCAGCAGGCCCACCGCGATCCAGCCGGTGCGCCCGGTGGCGACGTACAGCAGGATCACGAACAGGCCGAAGAAGAGCAGCGAGGTTCCCAGGTCCCGTTCCAGGACGAGCACTCCGACGCTCAGCAGCCAGATGGCGACGATGGGGCCGAGGACGCGGCCGGTGGGGAGCTGAAGTTTCCAGACCGTGCGGCCGGTGTACGCCAGCGCGTTGCGGTTGGCGGCGAGATAGCTGGCGAAGAAGACGGCCAGCAGCACCTTCGCGAACTCGCCCGGCTGGATGGAGAACCCGGCGATCCGGATCCAGATGCGGGCGCCGTTCACGGGCGGGAAGAAGACCGGCAGCGTGAGCAGGGCCAGGGCGGCGACGACACAGACGTACGCGTAGCGCTGGAGCACCCGGTGGTCGCGGAGGACGACCACGGCCACGATGAAGAGGGCGACGCCGAGCGTGGACCAGTTGAGCTGGGCGGGGGCCGCCTGGTCGCTCGGGGTCTCCAGGTCGAGGCGGTAGATCAGCACCAGGCCGAGGCCGTTGAGGAGGACCGCGATGGGCAGGAGCAGCGGGTCGGCGTACGGAGCCCGGAAGCGGACCGCGAAGTGGGCCAGCAGGGCGAGCACGCCGAGCCCGGCGCCGTAACCGGCGGCGCCGGGCGGGAGGGTGCCGTTCTTCGCGAGTCCGACCGCGCAGTAGCCGTACACGGAGAGCAGGACGGCGACGACGATGAGGGCGAACTCGACGCCACGGCGCCGGGGCAGGCGTACCGGGGGAGGGGACGGGTCCGCCGCCACGGTCGTTCCGGCCTTGGGCATCATGTCCGGAACGTACCCGAATTGGGCGCCTTGTGTGCCTTGGTGCTCAGCACCAGCGTGGCGCGGGCCCGATGTTGTCGATGTAGCGCGCCGCACCCCAGGCCCAGGTGCCGTCGCTCAGCAGGTACCAGAGGGGGTTGGAGTCGACGGTCTCGCCGGGTGTCTTGCAGAAGATCTTGACGATCTCGCCGAACGGCGCGACGCGGATGACGGCGGCGCCGCGGTTCGGCGCGGTGCGCAGGATCAGCCCGCTGCGGGCGGTGACCTTGCCCTTGAAGAAGTCGGAGTGGTGATCGCCGCGGTGGTTCCCGTCGTCGCCGGCGGTCGCGGGTGTGGTGGCGGCGAGGACGGCGAGCGCGCTGCCCGCGGCGGCTATGCCGAGGCGGGTGACAGTGGTCCGCAGGGGCATGAGGGCTCCTTCGAGAAAGGGGCGAAACTGACTAATCGCCACATTAGGAGCGGGGGAGGGGGTGCGCAGTTCACAGTGGGCCATCGGGGAGCGCGGCCCTGGGCGCCCCGGCCTGAGGCAGGGTCAGCGTCGCCACCGCGCCGCCGTCGGGCGCGTTGGCGAACTCCAGGCGCGCGCCCAGCACCTCCGCCTGCCCGGCCGCGATGGTCAGCCCGAGCCCGTGCCCCTTCGCGCCGCCCTCGGTACGGAACCGCTGCGGGCCGTGCGCCACGAGGTACTCCGGATAGCCGTCCCCATGGTCCCGTACGGTGACGACGGGCCCCTCGACGGTCAGCTCGACCGGCGTACCGCCGTGCTTGTGGGCGTTGGCGACGAGGTTGCCGAGGACGCGCTCCAGGCGGCGCCGGTCGGTCTCGACGTGCACGTCGTGGCGGACGCGCACCTCGGTCCCGGTACCCGTCGCGACCCGTTCGGCCAGGGTGGCGAGGGCGATGGTGTCGAGGTCGAGACGCTCCCGGCCGGCGTCCAGGCGGGAGATCTCCAGCAGGTCCTCGGTGAGGGTGCGCAGGGCGGCGACCCGGTCCCGTACGAGCTCGGTCGGGCGGCCCGGCGGCAGCAGCTCGGCGGCGGCGTGCAGACCGGTCAGCGGGGTGCGCAGTTCGTGGGCCACGTCCGCGGTGAAGCGCTGCTCGCTCAGCAGCTTGCGCTGGAGGGTGGACGCCATGGTGTCCAGGGCCCCGGCGACCGCGGCCACCTCGTCCTGGGGGCGCGCCAGCTCCTTAGTCCGGGGATCGTCGACCCGCGCGTCCAGGTCGCCCGCGCTGATCCGGCGGGCCACCTGCGCGGTGGCGTGCAGCCGCCGGGTCACCCGGGTGATCGCGAACGCGCCCAGCAGCAGTGTCACCCCGATCGCCGGCGCCGACGACCACGCGATCGCCCGGTCGAGGCCGGCGATCGTGCCCGCGCTCTGCTCGTAGTCGACCCGCACGGCGATGGCCCGCTCCCCGTCCGCGGGGCCCGCCGCCCACATAGTGGGGTGCCCCCGGTGGTCGGCGACGATCGTGCCGCGCTCCCCGGCCAGCGCCAGCTCCCGCAGCGACGTCGGCAGCCCCTCCGGTTCGATGCCCGAGCCCGGCGGCAGCGAGTCCCCGGCCACGTACGCCGTCGTCGCGTCCGCCAGCCGGGTCAGCGCGAGGTCGCGGGCCTGGCCGACGGTCTGGTTCGTGACCGAGACGTGCACGAGGACGCCGAGCAGGGCGGCGAGCGCGCAGCACATCACGGTGATGAAGACGGCGGCTTTCACGGCGAGGGCGCCGGTCCATTGGGGAAGCCTCATCGGGGGCTCGGGGAGGGGGTGGCCGTGCTCTTCCCGGCGTCCTTGCCCGTGTCCTCGTCGGTGTCCTTGTCCGTGCGCAGGAACTCGTCGCGGGTCAGCAGCATCGCCTTCTGGTCCGCGTCCCAGGTCCACTGGGTGCGGTACTCGTAGCCGGCGATCTGGGAGGGCGAGCGGATGATCAGCGCGTGCCCGGCGAGTTCGACCGCGGTCACCGAGTCGTCGTTCGCCATGATCTGGACCAGTCTGTGCCGGTCGACGATGTACACGCGTACGGCGGTCAGGTTCTGGTTCACCAGCTCGATGCCCAGCACCAGCTCGTCCCGGCCGTCACCGGTGAGGTCGCGGTAGTAGGCCTGGAGGACGGGACACCGGTCGCCCCTGCCGGAGACCGTGCCCTGCTCCTCGCACGCCGTCATCCGGCTGGTCGTGTCGCCGTACGGCGCCGAGGGGCCCTTGAACTGGTCCGGGTGAGCGTCGATCTCCGCGCGGACCACCGCGACGGGGTCCACCTCGCGAATGTCGTCGCCCGGGACCTCGACGCCCTTCACGGTCTCGGTCTCCGCCTCGCCGTAGTCCCACGCGGGGCTCGACGCGGGCGGCTGTTCGGGCCAGAGCCGGGCGGGGCCGACGGCGGTGGGGGTCGCGCCCGCGCCGCGCAGGCCTCCGGCGTCACCGCAGCCCGCGAGCAGCAGGGCGGAGGCCGTGACGAGGACGGCGCGCGAGCGGCGGCTGAGAAACATCGGGGACGGCTCCGGACGGTTGATCGTCTGATCGTCCGTACACCTTAATCGCACTATGCGGAACGAAGTCCCTTTTAGAGGCTTACCGAACCCCCTGCCCCGCAGCTCTGCCGCCCGCCTACTCGGCGACCTCCTCCGCGAGCTCCTCCAGCAGCCGGGCCGTGGCCAGCCCCGTGCGCAGATACTCCACGAACAGCTCGTTGTGCAGCGCCCAGGGTGAACGGCGGGACCGTATGAGCCGGACGGCCTCGTCGGGGGAGCGCCCGTCGCGGATCAGGGCGTGTGCCACGACGAGCCCCGCGCGGTTGTACCCGTGGTAACAGCGGACGAGGACCCGGCGGCGCCGCTCCAGCGCGTCGCACGCGGCCTGCGCGAGACGGATCACGCCCGCGAGCTGCGTACCGTCGAGGGGGCCGTCCGGGATGGGCCACACATGGTGCTCGACACCGTCGTCCGGCCCGTGGCCCGGGAGCCGCAGCAGTGTCAGTACGAGATCGAACTCGTCGTGTACGACGGCGAACTCCCGCTCTCCCGAACGCCCCGCGAACTCGTGCCCGCCCATCCAGAGGCCAGGCATGATCTCGTTCCACGGGTTGTCCGGGGCCGGTACGTCGGGTTGCTTCCTGTGGGTCCGCAACGGCGCCTCCCCAAGCCCCTGCCAGCTCTCCCAAAGGTATCCGGCTTCTTGCCGATGGAGCACCCCGCCTGTTCCCATGGTCGTGGGGTGATGGTCCATGAGCGGCACGAACGGACTGCGCGTCATACCGAACTGGCGGCAAGGACACGAACGGCTGTACGTGTGCCGGACCGACGGGAGGAACGTCGCCTGGTACGACCGTGAGGCGGCCCGGGTGAACCTCCTCAGCGAGGACCGGCGGGAGGATGTGCTCGAAGCGCTGGGCCCCTTCCTCACGGGCCCGGTCACGGTGGGCCCGCCCCCGGTCCCGACCCCCGCGGAACTGGCCCGCCTCGCCCTCCACCCGGACGACGACCTGGCGCCCAACCGTCCCGGCGAGGCGCTGATGATCGCCCTGGACCGGGCCCCGCGACCGACGCGCCGCTGGCGGCCGGACCCGCGGCTGCGGGCGCTGGAGGCCGAGCAGGCGGTGGGCGAGGCGCTGGACGGGCTGGAGGGCGCGGGCTGGCACACCCTGCACTCGATCCCGCTGCCGGGCGGGGGGCGCATCCACCACCTGGTGATCGGTCCGGGCGGCCTCTTCTGCCTCCGGGCGCTGTACGCCCGCAAGCAGCGCGTCATCATCGCCGACCCCATGGTCACGGTGGGCCGCCGCGAGCCCCAGCCCCTCCTCCGCCACGTCCGCGCCGACGCCGACCGCGCCTCCTACGCCCTGACCGCCGAGGTCCACCCCGCCCTGGCCCTCGCCGGGGCCGCCTCCGTGACCATCACCGTCCCCCTCCGCGACCTCCGCGTCCTGCACGACACCGACATCTCGGCGCTGGCCCGCGCGGGCGGGGTGCTGAAGCCGGCGGATGTGGAGGCGCTGCACGCGATGGCTCGGGATCGGCATACGTGGGGGCGGGTGTGAGGGGTGGGGTGCCGCTGTGTGTTTTCGCCCCCGCCGCCCCTACCCGTCCCATCCTCCAGGGGCTGCCGCCCTTTCGGCCCCGCCGGGGCTGCGCCCCGGACCCCAGGAAGGGGTGCTGCGGGGAGTTTCGGGACTGCGGGTTGTGTGTGGCTGGTCGCGCCCACGCGGCGGAGCCGCATATCGACACAGCCCCGCGCCTATCAGGGGCGCGGGCCCTCTAGCAACGGCTCCAGCAGATCCCCGTACGCCTGGAGGCGCGGGGCGATGTCCTGGGCCTGGAAGGTCAGTCGGGACGGGTCGGTGCAGTCGGTGATCTCGTCCCAGGTCACCGGGGTGGAGGCCGTCGGCTCGGGGCGGGCGCGCAGGGTGTAGGGGGTCGCTGTCGTCTTGCGGGCGGCGTTCTGGCTGTAGTCGACGAAGACCTTTCCGGGCCGCAGGCTGCGGGTCATGCGGTGGACGACGAGGGCGGGCAGGGCGCGCTCGGCCTCGACGGCGAGGTCCTTGGCGTAGGACGTGACCTCTCGGGAGGGCGTGGGCCGCAGGGCCGCCAGGAGGTGGAGGCCCTTCGCCCCGGACGTCTTCACGTACGCCTCCAGGCCGTCGGCCGCCAGCCGCTCCCGCAGCCACAGCGCGACCTCGCAGCACTCGACCACGCTCGCGGGCGTACCCGGGTCGAGGTCGAAGACGAGCCGGTCCGCCTCTCCGGGGGCGTCGATCAGCCACTGGGGCGTGTGGAACTCGGTCACCAGGTTCGCCGCCCACATCAGCGAGGCCAGGTCCTGGATCAGGACCATCCGCGCCGGTCCCTCCGAGCGTGGCACCTCCGCCGTGGTGACCCACTCGGGCGTGCCCGGCGGCACGTTCTTCGCGAAGAAGACCTGGCCGTCGGGTCCGTCGGGGTAGCGGAGGAAGGAGAGGGGGCGGTTCCGGAGGTGGGGGAGGAGGGCGTCGGCCGTGGTCGCGTAGTAGTGCAGTACCTCGCCCTTGGTGAAGCCGGTCGCCGGGTGGAGGACCTTGTCCAGGTTGGAGAGGGCCAGCCTCCGGCCCTCCACCTCCGTGATCGGCGTCATACGATGAGAATCTCACGAAAACGGGTGATAACAACCGAAAGGTGCTGCTCGTGCGATCCATATGGAACGGCGCCGTCTCCTTCGGCCTCGTGAGCATCCCGGTCAAGCTGGTGAACGCCACCGAGAGCCACTCCATCTCCTTCCGCCAGATCCACCTGGAGGACGGCGGCCGTATCCGTTACCGGAAAGTGTGCGAACTGGAGGACCGTGAGGTGACGCAGGGGGAGATCGGCAAGGCGTACGAGGACGCCGAGGGCGCGGTCATCCCGATCACGGACGACGACCTGGCCTCGCTGCCGCTCCCCACCGCGAAGACCATCGAGATCGAGGGTTTCGTGCCGGCCGACCGCATCGACCCGATCCAGGTGGACACCGCCTACTACCTCTCCGCGAACGGTGTCCCGGCCGCCAAGCCGTACACCCTGCTCAGAGAGGCCCTCAAACGCAGCAACAAGGTCGCGATCTGCAAGTTCGCGCTGCGGGGCCGCGAACGGCTCGGCATGCTCCGGGTCGTCGACGACGTCATCGCCATGCACGGCCTGCTCTGGCCCGACGAGATCCGCGCGACCGAGAGTGTCGCCCCCGACGCGAGCGTCACCGTCCGCGACAAGGAACTCGACCTCGCCGACGCCCTGATGGACACCCTCGGCGAGGTCGACCTCGCCGAGCTCCACGACGACTACCGCGAGGCCGTCGAGGAACTCATCGCCGCCAAGGTCTCCGGCGAAGAGGCCCCCTCGCTCCCGGCCGAGGAGCCCGGCGGCAAGGTCCTCGACCTCATGTCCGCCCTGGAGAAGAGCGTCCGCGAGGCCAAGGAGTCGCGCGGGGAGGAGGCGGAGGTGGCTCCGATGCCCCGCAAGTCCGCCTCCGCACGCAAACCTTCTGCTCGTACGGCGCCCAAGGAGGCGGCGGGCAAGAAGCCGACTGCCCGGACCGCCAAGACCGCCAAGAAGACAGCGGCGAAGAAGACGACGACGGAGAGCGCGAAGAAGTCCACCAGCAAGCAGAGCACCACGACGAAGAAGACGGCCGCGAAGAAGACGACTACTCGGAAGCGGGCCTCCGCCTGACGGTGCCCTCGGCCGCCGGCCGTGTTCGACCTTGCCGGAAACCTTCTGCGGTTACTGAAGGGTAAATTCTTGTTATCGATTCGGCGTGGATGAATGCTCGTGAATTTCATGCGGGCCGTCAGTCGTTTGTCGGGGAGGGTGGCTCCTTCCGTCGGGGAGGGCGGTTCCTTCGTGGCTTGATCGAGCCACAGAGGCGCGGACATGCAGAGTTTACAGAGTTTCATGATCGGCTGCTTTGACGGGCTTGTGGTGCTGTGGCGTGCGCTCACGCGTGCTCGCGCGCCTCGGTGTGGCATCCGTCGCTGATCGGGATTGCGTGGATTTTCGCTCTCTTGGGGTGTCTGGTCACCGCTGGCTGAATCGATTCGCTGGTGTGCCGGAAAGTCGGTGCCTTGTTGACCGTTCAGTAACTGCGGCGCTAACTTCCCGGTGGTTTCGCGCAAGAGTTCCCGAGGCTTTTTGCTGCCTCAAAACACCCACCGTGCGGGTTTCACCGGTAATTCGGAGAATCATGACGTTTGCTGTGCGCGACAAGGACATGATCATCGGCATCACCCCCTTCGGTGAGCCCGACGCCCGCCTCGCCGCCGCGGTCAGCCGCGCCGGCGGGCTCGGAGTGCTCGACCTGGGCCTCGGTGACCGAAGAGCGAGAGACGCGCTGGCGCGCCTCCGGCGGCTGGCGCCCGGCCCGTACGGGGTACGGGTCGGACCGTACTGCCGGATGGATGCCGCGGAACTCGTGGCCGAGATGCCGGAAAGGGGAACGGTCGTCCTCGCCCCGGGCGCCCTGGGTTCCCCGGACTCCCCGGACTCCGCGTGGCGGATCGGCGAGGTCGTCGCGTGCCATCGTGTGCTGGCCGAGGTCACGGCTCTGGAGCAGGCTCGGGCGGCCGTCGGTGCCGGGGTGCACGGGCTGATCGCTCGGGGCAGTGAGAGCGGCGGCCGGGTCGGGGAATTCAGCACCTTCGTGCTGGTGCAGCGACTGCTCGCCGAGTTCGGTGCCGAACTGCCGGTCTGGGCCTGCGGCGGCATCGGTCCGCGTACGGCGTCGGCCGCCGTGGCCGGTGGGGCGGCCGGCGTCGTACTGGACAGCCAGCTCGCGCTGCTGGCCGAGTCGGGGCTCGACGAGGCGGTGGCCGCGGTCCTGCGTTCCATGGACGGCTCGGAGACCGTCGTCGTGGCCGGCCACCGGGTGCTGCGCCGCCGGGGACCGGACGCCCCGCCCCTCCCGACCGGTGATCCGGAGGCCGTGGCCGCCCTGCTCGGCGCCCGTGACCCGCGCACCCAACTGCTTCCTGTGGGCCAGGACGGTTTCCTCGCCGCCCGCTTCGCCGACCGCTGGGGCGACGCCGGCCGCACGGTCCGCGCGCTGATCGACGCCGTACGGGATGCCGTGCGAGATGTCGTACAGGATCACGTGCGAGATGCCGTACGAGGTGAGGTACCGGCCCACGGCGCCCTGCGCCCCGGCTCCCCCATGAGCCGCGCCCTCGGCACCGAACTCCCCGTCGCCCAGGGGCCGATGACCCGGGTGAGCGACCAGGCGGGGTTCGCGGCCGCCGTCGCCGGTGAGGGCGGGCTGCCGTTCATCGCGCTGGCCCTCGCGGGGGCAGAGCAGACGCGGGCGGTGCTGGAGGAGACCCGGGCGGCCGTGGACGGGCGGCCCTGGGGTGTCGGGGTGCTCGGGTTCGCGCCGGAGGACGTACGGAGCGCGCAGCTCGAAGCCGTACGGGAGTTGCGGCCGACGCACGCGATCATCGCGGGTGGGCGGCCGTCGCAGGCGGAGGCGCTGGAGCGGGACGGGATACGGACCTTCCTGCACGTGCCCTCGCCCGGGCTGTTGCGGCAGTTCCTTCAGGCCGGGGCGCGCAGGTTCGTCTTCGAGGGGTCCGAGTGCGGCGGGCACATCGGGCCGCGCGGCAGCTTTCCGCTGTGGGAGGCCCAACTCGCCGTACTGGAAGACTACTTGGACGACGCCGAGGCGGGCGCGGCCGAGGCGCTGGAGGTGTTCTTCGCCGGTGGCGTCCACGACGAGCGGTCGGCGGCGATGGTCGCCGCGCTCGCCGCGCCGCTGACCGCACGCGGGGCCGCCGTCGGCGTCCTCATGGGCACCGCCTACCTGTTCACCGAGGAGGCCGTGGCGCACGGGGCGGTCCGGCCCCTCTTCCAGCGGCAGGTCATGACGGCGGACCGGACCACCCTCCTTCAGACCGCGCCCGGCCACGCCACCCGCTGCGTACCGAGCCCGTTCACCGAGGACTACCGGGACCACGAGGCCGAACTGCGCGCCCGGGGCGTGCCCGACCGGGGGATCTGGGAGGAGTTGGAGCGCCTCAACGTCGGGCGGCTGCGCATCGCCAGCAAGGGCGTGGAGCGGGACGGCACCGGAGAGCTGGCACCCGTCGACGAGGAACGGCAGCTCGCCGAGGGCATGTTCATGGCCGGGGAGGTCGTCGTACTGCGCTCGGCGGTCACCACGATCGCCGCGCTGCACCGGTCGGTGACCGAGTCGGCGGCCGACTTCCTCGCCGGGCGGGCCGCGGTGCTGCGGGACCACCTGGGCGCGGACATGCCCAACGAGCCCCCGGTGCCCGCGCCGCTCGACATCGCCGTCGTGGGCATGGCCTGCATGTTCCCGGACGCCCCCGACCTCGCCGCCTACTGGGCCAACCTCCTCGGCGGCCACGACGCCGTCACCGAGGTCCCGCCCGAGCGTTGGGACCCGGCCGTGCACTACGCGGAGGAAGGCGGCACCACCTCCTCCAAGTGGGGCGGCTTCCTGCCCCGCATCCCCTTCGACCCGCTGCGGTACGGCATCCCGCCGGCCTCCCTCGGCAGCATCGAACCCGTACAGCTGCTGACCCTGGAGGCCGCCCGGCGGGCGCTGGAGGACGCCGGATACGACGCCGGATGCGGGGAGCGGGGGCGGGAGTTCGACCGTGCGCGCGCCTCGGTCGTCTTCGGGGCGGAGGCGGGCAGCGACCTGTCCAACGCCGCCACCCTGCGGGCCGTACTGCCCTCGTACTTCGGCAAGGTCCCCGACGGACTGGACGAGCAACTGCCCCGGCTCACCGAGGACTCCTTCCCCGGCATGCTCGCCAACGTCATCTCCGGCCGCATCGCCAACCGGCTGGACCTGCGCGGCGCCAACTACACCGTCGACGCCGCGTGTGCGTCCTCGCTCGCCGCCGTCGACGTCGCCTGCAAGGAGCTGGTGGGCGGTACGAGCGATGTCGTGCTGTGCGGGGGCGCCGACCTCCACAACGGCATCAACGACTACGCCCTCTTCTCCTCCGTTCACGCACTCTCTCCGACCGGTCGCTCGCGGGCCTTCGACAGCTCCGCCGACGGCATCGCGCTCGGTGAGGGGGTCGCCTGTGTCGTACTGAAGCGGCTCGCGGACGCCGAGCGCGACGGCGACCGTATCTACGGTGTCATCAAGGGGCTCGGCAGTTCGAGTGACGGGCGCTCTCTCGGGCTCACCGCACCTCGCCCCGAAGGGCAGCGCGCCGCACTGGAACGGGCCTACCGCAACGCGGGGATCTCGCCGTCCGAGGTCGGTCTCGTCGAGGCGCACGGCACCGGGACCGTCGTCGGCGACCGTACCGAACTGACCATCCTCAGCGAGGTGTTCAGCGAGGCCGGGGCCAAGGCGGGCGGCTGCGCGCTCGGTTCGGTGAAGTCGCAGATCGGGCACACCAAGTGCGCCGCCGGGCTGGCCGGGCTCATCAAGTCCACGCTCGCCCTCTACACCGGGGTCAAGCCGCCCACCCTGCACGTCGAGCGGCCCAACCCGGGCTGGCGGCAGGACGGCAGCAGCCCGTTCGTCTTCCACACCCGGGCCCGGCCCTGGGCGGCACCTGCGGCGGAACGGGTCGCCGGGGTCAGCGCGTTCGGGTTCGGCGGGACCAACTTCCATGTGGTGCTGGGGGCGTACGGCGATGCCGTACCGCCGGTACAGGGGCTGGAGGAGTGGCCCGCGGAGTTGTTCGTCTTCCGGGGGCGGGACGAGGGGGCGGCCCGGCGGGCGATCGAGGACGTACTGAAGGTCGCGGAAGCCGTCGCGAAAGCCGCCGTGGAACCCGTCGTGGGGGCGGATGGCGGGTGGCCGTGGCGGCTGCGGGACCTCGCGCTGAGCGCGTCGCGGCGGGCGGACGCCTCCCACGAGCCCGTGCGCGTGGCGGTCGTGGCGACGGATGTGGTCGGCCTGGTCGGGCAGCTGCGGCGGGCGCTGGCCGGGGAGCACGCTCCGGCTGGGGGGATCTACCTTGCGGGGCGGGAGGCGGCGGGGCAGGAAGCCGAGGGCCGGGCCGGGGGTTGGGAGGCTGCGGGTCAGGCGGTTGCGGGCCGGGTGGCCGGGGGCCGGGTGGCCGTGGGTCAGGAAGCTGCCGGTCAGGTGGCTGCGGGCCGGGTGGCCGGGGACTGGGAGGCCGCGGGTCAGGCGGCTGCGGGTCAGGCGGCCGTAGGCCAGGGAGTTGTGGGCTTGGAGGCCGTGGGTCAGGTGGCCGCAGGTCAGGTGGCCGTGGGTCAGGTGGCCGTGGGTCAGGAGGTCGTGGGCCGGGTGGCTGCGGGTCAGGAAGTCGCGGGTCGGGAGGCCGAGGGGCGGGTCGTCGGGGGTCAGGAAGTCGCGGGTCGGGAGGCCGAAGGGCAGGTCGCCAGGGGCAAGGTCGCGTTTCTCTTTCCGGGGCAGGGCAGTCAGCGGCCCGGGATGCTCGCCGATGTGTTCATGGCGTTCCCCGAGCTTCAGCACTACCTGGAGCTGGGCCGCGAGCACGCCGACGCGCTGTATCCGCCCACGGCCTTCGACGACACCGCGCGCGACCGCCAGCAGGCTGCGATCACGGACACCCGGGTCGCCCAGCCCGCGCTGGGCATCGCCGGACTCGCGGCCCACGCCCTGCTCACCACGGCAGGGGTACGGCCGGACATGGCGGCCGGGCACAGTTACGGCGAACTGGTCGCCCTGTGCGCGGCCGGGGTGATCGGCCCGGAGACGCTTCTGGAGCTGAGCGCCGAGCGGGCGGCGGCGATCCTCGCGGCCGCCGGTGAGCAGGGTGAGGACCCCGGGGCCATGGCCGCCGTCGCGGCCGGTGCCGAGGACGTCGAACGGGCTCTGCGAAAGGCGGACGCACCCGCCTCGGTCGTGCTCGCCAACCACAACTCGCCCTGCCAGACCGTCATTTCGGGCCCGACGGAGGCGGTCACCGCGGCTGTACGGCTGCTGCGCGAGGCCGGGCTCGGCGCGAAGCGCATCCCCGTGGCCTGCGCCTTCCACAGTCCGCTGGTCGCCGGAGCCGGTGAGCGCTTCGCCGAGGCGCTCGCCCGCCGGACCGTACGCCCGCCCGAGTTCCCGGTGTGGTCCAACCGCACCGGCGGTCCGTACGGCGACCACGGCGACGCCGTACGGACCGAACTCGCCGCCCAGATCGGCGCACCGGTGGGCTTCGTCGCCCAGATCGAGGCGATGTACGAGGCCGGGGCGCGAGTCTTCGTCGAGGCAGGGCCCGGCTCCGTCCTCACCCGGCTGGTCGCGCAGATCCTCGGTGACCGCCCGCACCGCACCGTCGCCTGCGAGCCACGCCCGGACAGCGGGCTGCGCGGCTGGCTCGACGCCCTCGCCCAACTGGCCGTCGCGGGGTCGCCCGTACGCACCGGATGGCTGTTCCGGGGCCGCGACGCCGTCGACGCGGTCCGCACGGCGGTACCCAAGCGGCCCGGCTGGACCGTCGACGGGCAGCTCGTTCGCACCGCCGCCGGAGACCTCCTCCCCGGTGCCCTCGCACCGGCCCGACGAGTCGTGGAGACGACTGTGACGCAGCACCAGCAGCACCAGCAGCACGAGCAGCCCCAGACGGACCCTTCGTACGGGGCGTACGGCGCCCCCGCTTCCGACAAGGACGCGCTGATCGCCGAATTCCTGCGCACCAGCCGGGAGATGATCGCCGCCCAGCGTGATGTGCTGCTGACGTACTTCGGCGGGGTGCCGGGGCAGCGGATCGCGGGGCCGGCGGCGGTGGAGGCGTATCCGCAGCCGTACTCGCAGTCGCATCCGCAGTCGCATCCGCCGTATCCGCAGCCGGTGCCGCAGGCCGTACCGGCGGAGCTCATGGTGGCGCCGCCGCAACCCGTGGCCGTACCCGAGCCGGAGTCCGTGCCCGTCGCCGGGGAGGCGGTCACCGAGGAGGATGTCCTGCGGACCGTCCTGGACATCATCAGCGAGCGCACCGGCTACCCGGTCGACATGATCGAGCCCGACCTCGACCTGGAGGCCGACCTCAGCATCGACTCGATCAAGCGAGCCGAGATCGCCGGTGAACTGGCCAAGCGGCTGGGCGCCGGGGGCGGTGTGGATGTCGCCGGGCTGGACGACGCCGAGTTGGAGGAGCTGGCGAAGGCCCGGACGGCGGCTGCGGTGACCGGGTGGCTGGCCGCACGGCTGACGACGGCACCGGCCGAGGAGGTAGAGGAGGTAGTTGAGGAGTCGGTCGAGCCGGTGATGGCAGCCGCGACGGGCGAGGCGCCCAAACGGTTCCTGCTGCGGCCCGTACCCCTGGAGCAGCCGGACGACGGCCCTGCGGACCCCGCCTCCGTACTGGCCGGACGGCGGTTCGTCCTCCTCGGCGACGGCGACGGCGACGGCGACGGCGATGGCGACGGCAGCGACAGCGAGGGCGAGGGTGTGGCCCGGGAGGTCTCCGCCCGGCTCGTGTCGTACGGCGCGGAGGCCGTGGCCCTCGGCCCGGAGCACCTGCTCACCGAGGCGGACGGGGAGGTGGACGGCGTGCTCGTCCTCGACCCGCTGGCGACCGGCCGGGCCCCGGTGCTGCCCGACGCGTTCACCGTGCTCCAGGCGGCCCTGGCCCGCGGCCCGCGCTGGCTGCTCGCCGTACAACCGTCCGACGGCCCCCGGTCGGCCGGGCTGCACGGCCTGTTCCGTACGGTCGCCCGTGAGTACCCGGAGACCGTCGCACGGATCGTCGACCTCGACGACACCGGCCCCGCCGCCGTCACCGACGCGCTGCTCGCCGAGCTGTGCGCGAGCGTCGCCGAACCGGTCCCCGTGGTCCTGCGGACGGAATCCGGCCGCCACGGCCTGGAGCTGGCCGAGACGCCCCTCGGCACGCTCGGCACCACCGGCGCCGGACCGGCCGGTGACGGAGCCGCCGAGGCCGCTGCCCTCGGGCTGGACCGGGACTCGGTGGTGCTGCTGGTCGGCGGGGCCCGGGGCATCACGGCGAAGTTCGCCGCCGCGCTCGCCGCGGCCTCCCGGTGCCGTATCGAACTGCTCGGCCGGACGCCCGCGCCGGACGGTCCCGAGGACCCGGCGACCGCGACCGCCCGCACCCCCGCCGAACTGCGCGCGGCGCTCGCCTCCCGCGCGGGCGGCGCCCTGAAGCCGGCCGAGATCAACCGGAACGCCGAACTGGTCCTTGCCCAGCGCGAGATCACCGCCACCCTGAAGGAACTCACGGCCCTCGGCAGCGAGGCCCGCTACCGCTCGGTGGACTTCCGGGAGCCGGACGCGGCGCTCCAGGCGGTGAAGGAGATCCACGCGGAGTACGGCCGCCTCGACGGGGCCGTCTACGCGGCCGGGGTGATCGAGGACCGGCTGATCGCCGAGAAGAGCGCGGAGTCCTTCCAGCGGGTGTACGGCACGAAGGTCGCCGGTGCCTCCGCCCTGCTGACCGCGCTGGAGGAACTGCAGGGCGGGCCCGTCTTCGCCGTCCTCTTCGGCAGCATCTCCGCCGTCCTCGGCAACCGGGGCCAGGCGGACTACGCGGCCGCCAACGACGCCCTGGAGAGCCTCGGTTCCGCCTGGGCCGCCCGCACCGGCCACCGGGCACTGACCGTGCACTGGGGGCCGTGGGCGCCGACCGGCGGGCACGGCGGGATGGTGAGCCCGGAACTCGCGCGGGAGTACGGGCGGCGCGGGGTGAGGCTCATCGACCCCGAGGAGGGCACCGCGGCGCTGCTGCGGGAGCTCGCCTGGGGCGAGGAGTCGGTCCGGGGCGTCGTCTACACCTCCTCGGGCTGGTGACAACATGACGGACGTCCTGATTGGCCGTCAAACGCCCGTCGCCATCGTGGGGATGGCCGTGCTGCTGCCCGGCGCCGCCGGCCTGGACGCGTACTGGCGGAACCTGCTCGACGGCGTCGACGCGATCAGCGACGTACCCGAGGGGCGGTGGGACACGGACTACTACCGGCCGGGTTCCGCCGCCGGTCCGGCCCTCGCGCACCAGGTGTACTGCCGGCGCGGCGGGTTCGTGGACGGGCTGGCCGAGGTGGAGGTCACCCGGTTCGGGATCATGCCCAAGTCCGTGCCCGGCACCGAGCCCGACCAGCTCATCGCGCTCAACGTGGCTGCCGCGGCTCTCGCCGACGCGGGCGGGGACGACCGGCTGCCCGACCGGCGGCGCGTCGGTGTCGTACTCGGCCGGGGCGGTTACCTCACCCCCGGCCTGGTCCGGCTCGACCAGCGGGTGCGTACGGCGGGCCAACTCGTCCGCACACTGGGGGAGTTGCTGCCGGACCTGACGTCCGGCCAACTCGACCGGGTGCGCGAGGCGTTCACCGAGCGGCTCGGGCCCGACAGCCCCGAGTCCGCCATCGGGCTGGTGCCCAACCTCGCCGCCTCCCGGGTCGCGAACCGCCTCGATCTGCGCGGCCCGGCCTACACCGTCGACGCGGCCTGTGCGTCGTCGCTGGTCGCGGTCGATCAGGCGGTGGGTGAACTGACGGCCGGCCGGTGCGACGTGATGCTCGCCGGGGGTGTGCACCACTGCCACGACATCACGCTGTGGAGCGTGTTCTCGCAGCTCCGCGCGCTCTCCCCGAGCCAGCGCATCCGCCCCTTCCACCGGGGTGCCGACGGCATCCTCATCGGTGAGGGCACGGGTGTGGTGGTCCTGAAGCGGCTGGCCGACGCCGAACGCGACGGGGATCGTGTCTACGCCGTCATCCGGGGCACGGGCGTGGCGAGCGACGGCCGTACGGCCGGACTCGTCAACCCCGACCCCGGCGGCCAGACCCACGCCGTACGCCAGGCGTGGCGGGCCGCCGGGCTCGACCCCGCCCGGCCGGGGTCCGTCGGCCTGCTGGAGGCGCACGGCACCGCGACCCCGGCGGGGGACGCGGCCGAACTCACCACGCTGGCCGAGGTGTTCGGGCGGCATGCCTCCGGCGATCGGGCCGTGATCGGTTCCGTGAAGTCGATGATCGGGCACACCATGCCCGCCGCCGGGGTGGCCGGTCTGGTCAAGGCCGCGCTCGCCGTCCATCACGGGATGCTCCTGCCGACCCTGCACTGCGACGACCCGCACCCCGGGCTCGCGGCGACCCGTTTCCGTACGGTGGACCGGGCGGTGCCCTGGGAGACGACGGCGGAGCAGCCGGTGCGTCGGGCGGCTGTCAACGCGTTCGGGTTCGGGGGGATCAACGCGCATGTGGTGCTGGAGGAGGCGCCGGGGGCGCGGAGATCGAAGGACGCGACATCTGTTCCATCGTCTGTCCCGTCCCGCGTGACGTCCGCTGCCACCGTCGCCGAACCGGAGCGCGTGCTTCTGCTCGCCGCCGACAGCCCCGAGGCCCTCGGCGCCCTGCTGGACGCCGACGACCCGGCCGTCCTCGCCTCCGGGCTCGACCCGGACCGTACGCACCCGGAGGCGGGCCGGGTCCGGCTCGGGATCGTCGATCCGACGGCCAGGCGGCTCGCCCTGGCGCGGCGGGCCGTGGGCAAGGGGCGGGCGTGGCACGGGCGCAGTGACGTGTGGTTCAGGCCGGGGCCGCTGCTGGGCGGCGGGGGCGGGAAGCTCGCCTTCGTCTTCCCCGGTCTGGAGGGTGACTTCGCCCCTCAAGTCGACGACATCGCCGCGTACTTCGGGCTGCCCGGTCTGCTGAGGGCTGGTGAGGGGGCGGCCCGTGTCTCGGACGTGGGCCGGCACGGGTTCGAGGCCGTCGGTGTCGGGCGGCTCCTCGACGGTGCGCTGCGCCGTATGGGGGTCGTGCCGGACGCCGTGGCCGGGCACAGCGTGGGCGAGTGGACGGCGATGACGGCGGCCGGGCTGTACTCCGGGGACGAGGTCAGCGCGTTCATGGCGGACTTCGACCCCGACTCGGTGACCGTTCCGGGGCTGGCCTTCGCGGCCCTCGGCGCGCCCGCCGACCGGGTGCTGGCCGCGCTCGCCGACGGCGGCTGGGCACGGGCCGGGATCGTGCTCTCCCACGACAACGCGCCCAACCAGTCGATGGTGTGCGGGCCGGACGCGGCGGTGGAGGACTTCGTCCGCTCCTTCCGCGCCCAGGGCGTACTGAGCCAGGTGCTGCCCTTCCGGTCCGGCTTTCACACGCCGATGCTGGAGCCCTACCTCGCGCCCATCAAAGCCGCCGCGCACCGCTTCCGGCTGCACCCGCCGACAGTGCCCGTGTGGTCCGGCACGACCGCCGCGCCGTTCCCCGAGGGCGAGACGGCGGTACGCGAGCTGTTCGTCCGGCACCTGCTGGAACCGGTCCGCTTCCGGCAACTGGTGGCCGCCATGTACGAGGCGGGCCACCGCGTCTTCGTCCAGGCCGGCCCCGGCCAACTCGCCTCCCTCATCAGCGACACCCTCGGCCCCCACGACCACCTGGTCGTCGCCGCCAACTCGCCCCACCGGTCGGGGCTCGCCCAGCTTCGGCGGGTGGGCGCGGCGTTGTGGGTGGCGGGGGTGGGGGTGGCTCCGGGGCTGGCGGTGCCGGTGCCGGTGCCCGTGCCGTTGGGTGCGGGTGCGGGTGCGGGTGCGGGTGCGGGTTTGGGTTCGCGTTCGGGCGTGGGTTCGGGTTCGAGTTCGGTCGGCTCCGCGGGTTCGGTCAGCTTCGCCGGTGGCTCCGGGACCGGCGGGCTCGGGGCCACCGCCCCCGTCCCCTCGGCCACTCCCGCCCGGACCAGCCGTCCCGCCAGGGCGGACCGTCCCCCGGTTCGGCTCGACCTGGGCGGGGCGCTTGTCTCCCTCGACGACCAGGTCCTCGCCGAGCTGCGGTCCGAGCTGCACGCCGGGCCGCCGACCGGGCGGACGTCCGCCACGGCTCGCGTCTCCGGTGCGGTCCGGGCGACGAGTGGTGCAGCCGAGGCGGGCGGCGGGGGCGTACAGGCGGGTGGCGCGGCTTCGACTGGTGGTCCAGCCCCGGCCGGTGGTCCAGCTTTGGCCGTCGGCTCAGCCCTGGCCGCTGGCTCAGCTGGTCCAGCCCCGGCCGGTGGTCCAGCTTTGGCCGTCGGCTCAGCCCTGGCCGCTGGCTCAGCCCTGGCCGGTGGCCCCGGTTTGGCCGCTGGCCCCACCTTGGCTGGTGGTTCCGCCCGGGCCGGTGGCCCTGCTCCGAGTGGGACCACTCCGTCGCACCGGGCTTACGCCCCTGCGGGCACTCCGGCCCAGGGTGCTGCCGCCCCGGCGGGAATTCCCTCCCGGGGTGCTGTCGCTGCTGCGGGTATCCCTCCCCGGGCTGCTGCCGCCCCTGTGGGCACGCCGCCCCGTGGCCCGGTCTCCCCCGTCGGCACCCCGCCCCAGGACCCCGCCGCCCCCGCGGCGGCTGCCGGAAACCCATCCCCGCCGGACGCCTTCAAGGCAGCAGTCGGCGGCCCTTCCCCACTGGATGCCCTTGCCGACCGTTTCCCCGCCGCCGCCGAGCTGAGCGCGCTCCTGCGGGACACCGCCGACACGGCGGCCGCACTCATCGCAGCCGGTAGCCGTCACCCGGCCTCGGCGCTGCCATCCGCAGTCACCCTGGCCCCGGCCTCGGCCCCGACTCTTCCCGCGGGCGCCGCCGTACCCCCGTCCCCACCGGGCCGCTCCCACCCCCCACAACCACCCACCGGAACGCCCAACACCCCGGCCGGCGCCCCACCGTCCCCCCGAGCCGAACGCCACACCACCGTCCACGTCTCCCCGGACACCATGCCGTACCTCCTGGACCACTGCTTCTTCCCGCAACGCCCCGGCTGGCCCGACGTGGCCGACCGCTGGCCGGTGGTCCCGGCGACGACGATCGTGCAGCACATCATGGACGCGGCCGAGCAGGCGGCCCCCGGCCTGCGCCCCGTCGCCGTGCACGGTGCCCGGTTCGACCAGTGGCTGACGGCGACGCCACCGGTCGACGTGCCGGTGACCGTCACCCCGCTGCCGGACGCCCCGAACCGCGTGGCCGTCTCCTTCGGCCCCCGGGCACGGGCCGTCGTGGAACTCGCCGCCGCGTACCCCGCCCCACCCCCGGCGACCCCCCGCCGCACCGACGACGCCACCTCCGAACGCACCCCCGAGCACACCGCCGCCCAGCTCTACGCCGAGCGCTGGATGTTCCACGGCCCGGCGTTCCAGGGGGTCACCGAGCTCACCGGGATCGGCGAGGCGCACGTACGAGGGGTGATCACCACGCCCCCGGCCCCCGGTGCCCTGCTCGACAACGTGGGCCAGATCCTCGGCTACTGGATCATGGCGACGCGCACCGAGCGGACGGTCGTGTTCCCCGTCCAGATGCGGGAGATGAGGTTCTACGGCCCCCACCCGCGCCCCGGCACGGAGGTGGGATGCCTGGTGCGGATCACCTCCCTCACCGACACGGTCCTCGAAGCCGACGTACAACTCACCGTCGATGGCCGGGTCTGGGCGGACCTCACCGGCTGGCAGGACCGCCGCTTCGACAACGACCCCCAGACCAGACCCGTCGAACGCTTCCCCGAGCGCAACACCCTCTCCCAGTCCCGGTCCGGCGGCTGGTCCCTGCTCCACGAGCGGTGGCCCGACCTCGCCTCCCGTGAGCTGATCATGCGCAACTCGCTGAGCGGAGCGGAGCGTTCGGAGTACGCGGACCACGCCCCGCGCGGCCGCAGGCAGTGGCTGCTCGGCCGGATCGCGGTCAAGGACGCCGTACGGCAGTGGCTCTGGGACCACGGGGAGGGGCCGCTCTTCCCTGCCGAGATCCGCGTCCGCAACGACGACGCGGGCCGCCCGTACGTCACCGGCCAGCACGGCCGCGCCCTGCTCCCGCTGGACGTCTCGCTCGCCCACCGCGCGGAGGCCGGCGTCGCGATCGTACGACCTCACACGCCCGGCCCGGGCCCCGGCATCGACATCGAAGAGGTCACCGAACGCGACCCGGGGACCCTCGCCACCGCTCTCGGTGAGGCCGAACTCCGGCTCCTGCGCGCCCGGTCCGCCGCCACCGGTGAGCCGGAGGCGCTGTGGTTCACCCGCTTCTGGGCCGCCAAGGAGGCCGTCGCCAAGGCGGAGGGCACCGGATTCGGCGGGCGCCCGCGCGACTTCGCCGTCGTGGAGGCCGCGGACGCCGGGGACCGGCTGATCGTCTCCGGACGCCTGGAACGCGCGTACACCGTGCACTGCGAGCCGACCCGCAATCCCCCCGCACTGCCGGACAGGGAGTACGTCGTGGCCTGGACGACAGGCCCGATGGAGCCGGAGGAACCGACGGGACTCACAGGACGCACGCGACTCACGGGACTTACGGAACTTACGGAACTTACGGGACTTACGGACGAAGAGGAGCACGGCCGATGAATTCCACTCAGCCGACGCGCGATCCCCTCCCCGCCGACGAGGCATCGGTCCTCGCCGACATCGCGGGCATGCTCGCGACGATCGTCGAGGACGAGTACGGCCTCGACGACATCGAGATCGGCATGGCGACCACGTTCAACCGCGATCTCGAACTGGAGAGCATCGACCTGGTCACGCTCGCGGGGCAGTTGGAGGAGCGGTACGGCAGGCGGGTCAACTTCGCCGAGTTCATGGCGGGGATGGAGTTCGACGAGATCATCGAGCTGACCGTCGGGCGGCTCGTCGAGTACGTCGTCAGCAGCCTCAAGGTCAGCAGCCTCAAGGCTGCCGAGGCGGGCTGAGCCATGGCGATCGTCGACACCGGCGACATCCGGTTGCACGTACAGAGAATCGGCCCCAGGGACGGCCGCCCGGCCACGGCCACCGCGGTACTCCTGCACGGGCTGCTCACCGACAGCCTGGCCAGCTACTACTTCACCGTGGCACCGGCGTTCGCCGCGTCCGGCGTCGACGTGATCATGTACGACCAGCGGGGCCACGGCCGCAGCGGGCGTCCGGAGAGCGGCTACACCCTCGACCACTGCATCGACGACCTGGAGGCCCTGCTCGACCGGCTGGACGTGACCGGCCCGGTCCACCTGGTCGGCAACTCCTACGGCGGCACCGTCGCCTTCGGCTACGCCGCCCGCCACCCGGACCGCGCGGCCAGCGTCTCGCTCATCGAGTCCGAGCCGGCGACGCAGACCTGGGCCGTGAAACTGGGCGGCATCCTGGGGCGAGTGCTGCACGAACTCGCCCACAACGAGGACGACGCGCTCGCCTGGATCACCGCCAACCGCAGCCACAACACCGCCCGCCTGGCCAAGGGCGCCGCCCGCCTCGCGCGTGAGACCAGCATCGCCCGGGACATCGCGGCCAGCCGGTTCCTGACGGAGGACCAGATCAGCTCCGTACGCTGTCCCGTCCTCGGTGTCTACGGCGGTGACTCGGACCTCGCCGAACTCGCCCCGTGGCTGGAGGCGTTGCTCCCCGACTGCCGGACGGTGGTGCTGCCGGGGCACGAGCACTCCGTACTCGTCGAGGCGTCGGGGACGGTCGGCGGGCACATCCTGTCCCTGATCCACGGAAGCATCCATGGAGCCAAGGGCGTACAGCCGGTCGGGGCAGAGGTCCGGTGAGCGGGTTCCTGTTCGTCGTACCGCCGCTCGTCGGTCACATCAACCCGGCGGTGGGAGTGGCGGCCGAACTGGCCGGGCGTGGACACCGAGTCGCGTGGGTGTGCGCCGATCCCGGGCTCGTGCGGCGGCTGGCGGGCCAGGAGGCGGTGGTGTTTCCGTGCGCGGGTCCCGTGCCGGGGGAGGGTGGCCATGGGGAACGGCCGCCGGACGTACGGGGTCCGGAGGCGCTGAAGTTCCTCTGGGAGCACTTCCTGGCGCCCCTCGCCGAGGAGATGGCCCCCGGAGTACGCGCGGCGGTCGAGGAGTTCGGCCCCGATGCCGTCGTCGCCGATCAACAGGCCCTCGCCGGCGGGCTGGTGGCGGAGCGGCTCGGTGTGCCGTGGGCGACCTCGGCGACCACCTCGGCCGAGTTCACCGACGTACTGGCGGGCATGCCCAAGGTCGCGGCCTGGGTGGACGGCCTCCTCCACGGCCTGCGGGCCCGCGTCGGCGACCCGTCCGGCACCGCCGATCCCCGTTTCTCTCCTCACCTCGTACTCGCCTTCAGCACCCCGGAGTTCATCGGCCCCGAGGCCAGGCGGGGCGAGCGGATCGCCTACGTGGGCCCGTCGATCGCGTCCCGACCCGCATCCTCCCCCTTCCCCTGGGACTGGCTCGACCCCGCCCGCGTCACGGTCCTGGTGACCCTCGGCACGGCCAACACGGACGTCGGCGCCCGCTTCCTCGGCGAGTGCCTGAGCGCGGTCCGCTCCCGCGCGGACCGTGTACAGGGGGTGATCGTCGACCCGGCGGGCGTGTTGGGCGGCGACGGTGGCCAGGACAAGGACGTACTGATCCTTCCGTCCGTCCCCCAACTCCCCCTCCTCGAACGGGCCGACGCGGTCGTCTGCCACGCCGGGCACAACACCGTCTGTGAGTCCCTCTGGCACGGCGTCCCCCTCGTCGTGGCCCCCATCCGTGACGACCAGCCCGTCGTGGCCGGGCAGGTGGCCGCCGCGGGAGCGGGCCTCCGGGTCCGGTTCGGGCGGGTCACGGCACCGAAGCTGGGCGCGGCGCTCGACGCCGTACTCCACGAGCCGTCGTACCGCGCCGCGGCCGGCCGTATCCGCACGACGTTCCGCTCCGCGGGCGGCGCCTCCACCGCCGCGACCCACCTCGAACACCTGGCCGCCGGCGCGACGCCCCCCGAGGAGCCCCAGTGAACGACGTGCCCGAACCAGAGCGTCCAGTGCCGGGCCCCGGCGCCTCAGCGGCGGTCGCGAGGATCGCCGCGGCCCATGCCGCCCATGCCGCCCGTGCCGTCCGTGGCGCGTCGGTGACGCGGATCGCCCCCGGTGCGGCGGCTCGCCCCGTACACCCGGTTGTCGGCGCGACCCCAGAGGAGTCCCCGTGAGCGACGAACACGAGCCCGAATCCGGCGCCCCCGCACCCGCCCCCACCAGGGCCGACCAAGTGGCCGCCCTGCGCCCCGGCTACCAAGCAGACCTGGCCGACGGCCCGGCCCGCTTCTTCGAACCCCGTCGCACCACCTGCCCCTGGTGCGACTCACCCCGCCTCGCCACCCGCCTGCGCACCACGGACCTGCTTCAGCACAAGCCGGGCACGTTCGTGCTCGACCGCTGCGAGGAGTGCCGGCACACCTTCCAGAATCCGCGACTGAGCGGGGAGGGGCTGGAGTTCTACTACCGGGACTTCTACGACGGGCTGGGGGAGAAGCAGCTCGGCAGGACCTTCGAGGGGCGTACGGCGATGTACCGCCAACGCGCCGAATCCGTCCTCCCGTTCGCCCCCACCCCCAAGAACTGGCTGGACGTCGGCACCGGCCACGGCCACTTCTGCGAGGCGGCGCGCACGGTTCTGCCCGGTACGGCCTTCGACGGCCTGGACTTCACCGACGGCGCCGAACTCGCCGAGCGGGCGGGCCGGGTGGAGCGCGGCTACCGCGGCAGCTTCCCCGACCTGGCCCCGGAACTGGCCGCCCGCTACGACATCGTGAGCATGTTCCACTACCTGGAGCACAGCACCGACCCCGACCGTGAACTCCGGGCCGCGCACGAGGCGATCCGCCCCGGCGGCCACCTCCTCATCGAGGTCCCCGACCCGGACAGCCGCTACGCCCGCCTCCTGGGCCGCTGGTGGCTCCCCTGGCTCCAGCCGCAGCACCTGCACTTCATCCCGGTCGGGAACCTACGGCGCCGCCTGGCGGACCTGGGCTTCACCGTGCTCATGGAACAACACGCCGAACCCCACGACCCCGTCGACCTCCTCGCCGCCACCTGGCTCACCCTCGACGCCGCGGCCCCACGCGACGACCTCCCCTGGCTGCCGAAGCCCCCGACCCGCCTCCAACGCACCCTGCGCGGCACGATGTTCCTCGCCGCCGCCCCGGCCCTGATCCTGGCAACCCTCCTGGACCGTTTCGCGATCCGGCCACTGTCCCACAGCCTGGGCCTGTCCAACGCCTACCGGATCGTGGCCCGCCGGGACTGAGGCACCGACCCCGGGGCCGTCGGAGCCTCAGGGAACGGCGGGGCGCTCGGCAACCGCTTCTGGCACGCGCCCTTCGCCGTCCGCCTTGTCGGCTTTCCGCTGAACCCTGTCCTCAGAGCCTGTGTCATATCCCCGGCCGGGCGCCCGCCGCCTGGCACGCACTCCCCCACTGCCTTAAGGGCGTGGGGGACCCCAGCCGCGTTACCGAAAGGCCCTGGTAGCTCCTCCCCCCCCCGGCTCGAACCGGCTTCGCTCGGCTCGCGCGGGGGCACCCCCATGACGACGTGCGCTGATCCGACCGGGGATATGACACAGGCTCTCACTCCTCGATCCAGCGATACCGGCGTTCGGGGCGGCCGGTTCCGCCGTAGCGGAGGCGTACCTCGGCCCGGCCGGTCTCGGCGAGGTGTTCCAGGTACCGGCGCGCGCTGACCCGGGACAGTGCGGCGGCCGTCGCGCAGTCGGTTGCCGACATGTCGGGGTCCGCCGACCGCAGCACCCGGGCGACCAGTTCGGCGGTCTGCGGGGTCAGGCCCTTCGGGAGTGGGGCGTCGCCCCGGGGGCGGCTGCCGAAGACCTGGTCGACGTCCGCCTGCGCGGCCTCCCGGAGGGCGCCGAGCCTGGCGTGCAGGGAGGCGAAGTGCTGCAACTGGTCGTAGAGCGCGCTGTAGGTGAACGGCTTGATCAGATAGTGCAGGACGCCGCCGTGCATGGCACCGCGGATGGTGTCCACGTCGTTGGCGGCGCTGATCACGATCACGTCGGTCTGTACGGCGCCGGCGGTCCGGATGCGCCGGAGCACGGTCAGCCCGTCGATGTCGGGCAGATAGATGTCCAGCAGGACCAGGTCGGGCCGCAGCTCGGTGACCATGCGCAGGGCGTCGGCCCCGGTGTGCGCCACCCCGGCCACCTCGAACCCCGGGGTCTTCGCCACGTACCCGCTGTGCACCCTGGCGACCATGAAGTCGTCGTCGACGACGAGCACCCTGATCACACCCGTACCTCCGGTCTGATCGGCAGCGTCGCGGTGAACACGGCGCCGTCCGCGTTGTGCACCCCGACCGTGCCGCCACGGCGTACACAGGTCTGCCGGGTGATGGCGAGGCCCAGACCGCGCCGCCCGCCCTGTTCCGCGGCCTTGGTGGTGAAGCCGTGCCGGAACACCTCCTCGGCGATCTCGGGGGCGATCCCCGGACCCGAGTCACGCACCACGACACGCACCGCCTCGTCCTCCTGCCCCAGGTCGACCTCGATCCAGCCCGCCCCGTCCGTGGCGTGCCCGCGCAGCGCGTCCAGCGCGTTGTCCACCAGGTTGCCGAGCACCGTCACCAGGTCGGCGGCGAGGGCGTCGCCTACGGGGCCGAGGGCGCACGACTCGGACAGCCGCAGGCCCACCCCGTGTTCCGCCGCGAGGCTGGACTTGGAGATGAGCAGCGCGGACACCGCGGCGTCGGCGATCTTCGCGGTCACCTCGGCCTGCCACTGGCCGCGGCTGGCGGACACCTTGCTGACATAGCGGTGGACCTCTTCGTACTCGCCGAGCTCGATCAGCCCGGCGATGGTGTGCAGCCGGTTGCTGAACTCGTGTGCCTGCGCGCGCAGCGTGTCGGTGGTGTTCCGGTTGGCGTCGAGCTGGTCCCGCAGCCGCACCAGCTCGGTGTGGTCGCGCAGGGTGACGACGGCGCCGAGCGTCCGGTCGTCGCGAGTGATCGGCATCCGGTTCAGGACCAGCACCTTGCCGCGGCGCAGGCCGATCTGGTCGCTTCCGGTGGCCGTGCCGGTGAGCACGTCGACCAGACGTTCGTTGAGGCCGAGGTCGTGCACGGGGCGGCCGACAAGCACGTCCTCGGGGTCCCCGGGGTTCTCGGGCAGAGCCAGCAGAGTCTTGGCCTGGTCGTTGACCAGGGTGATCCGGTGCTGCTGGTCGAGGCCGACGACGCCCTCGCGGATGCCGTGCAGCATGGCTTCCCGGTGCTCGACGAGTCCGGTGATCTCGGCGGGTTCGAGTCCGAGGGTCTGCCGTTTCATCCACCACGCCAGCGACAGCGAGCCCGCGACACCGAGCCCGCTGGCGATGCCGAGCAGGACCAGCAGCTCGGGGAACGCGCTGGTGAGGATCTCCCGGACGTCGGGCGGGACCTGCTCGGCGGCGACGTACCCGCTGATGCGCTGGGTCTGCGCCGAGATCACCGGGACACGGGCGACGATCGAGCCGCCGATGTCCCCGACCCAGGCGCCCTCGGTCAGAGTGGACCCGCCGAGCCGCATCGGTCTGCCGATCCGGTCCGGGTCCTGCGAGGTGAGTACCGTACCGTCGGGCAGGGCGATGGTCACCGCGCTCGCCCCGGAGAGCACCTGCGCCCTGGTGGCGAACGGGGCCAGGTTGAGATGCTGCTCCGGGTCGGCGAGCAGCTCGCGCAGGCTCGGGTCGGCCGCCACGTCCTCCGCGATGCCCAGCATCCGGCGGGACTCCGAGGTACGGATCGTCCGGTCGGCCTGTGCCATGCCGATCGCGGCGACGGCGACCAGCAGGACCAGCACGATCAGCAGCTGAAGCACCAGGAGCCGACGCGCCAGCGAGCCTTTTCCGCCCACGTCCCACCACCTCCCGGCCCCGTCGCCCGAGTCTCGCTCGGGTCTCTCCCGAATCTCTGTTGACGCAATAGAGACAGGGCGAGGTGCGGTGCCGCAAGATTCCGTACGTTCAACGTCGTGAGACAGGGGTCACAGTGACGACTTCGGTACGGGAGCACCGGGGCCGCTTCGCGCTCCGGCCGAAGCTGCTCGCCACGGTGGTCGCGCTGGCCGCGGCCCTGGGCCTGGGCACCTGGAACGCCGCGGGCGCGGGCGGCTCGGACGGTGCGCTGACCGGGCTGCGGATCATGGTGCCGAACAACCCCGGTGGCGGGTACGACATCACGGCGCGGACCTCGGCGAACGCCCTGCGGGAAGTGGGTGCCGTGCGCACAGCCGAGGTGTTCAACCTCCCGGGCGCCGGCGGCACGGTCGGCCTCGGCCGGCTGGCCGTCGAGGAGGGCAATGGCAGGCTCGCCATGCAGATGGGCCTGGGCGTGGTCGGCAGCGTCTACGCCAACTCCTCGCGGGTCACCCTGGCCGACACGACGCCGATCGCCCTGCTGCTGGAGGAACCCGACATCATCGTGGTCCCCAGCGACTCCGAGTACACCGACATCGAGCAGCTGATCGACGACTGGAAGGCCGACCCGGACGACTTCCCGGTCGGCGGCGGCTCCTTCCCCGGCGGCCCCGACCACCTCGCGCCGATGCTCATGGCCCGCGCCGTCGGCCTGGACCCGAAGAAGGTCGACTACGTTCCCTTCGACGGCGGCGGCGAACTGCTCGCGTCGGTACTCGGCGACAAGGTCGCCTTCGGCGTGTCCGGCATCGGTGAGCACATCGACCAGGTCGAGGCGGGCCGACTGCGCGTGCTGGCGGTCACCGGCCCGGAACGGATCGACGGCGTGGACGCCCCGACCCTGCGCGAAGCGGGCATCGACGTCGAGATCACCAACTGGCGCGGCGTGGTCGCCCCGCCGGGCATCACCGACACCGACCGCCGAGCCCTCGTCGACGCCTACACCCGGATGCACGACGCCCCGCAGTGGCAGGCCGCCCTGACCCGCAACGGCTGGCACGACACCTTCCTGACCGGCGACGACTTCGGCGACTTCATCCGGCAGCAGACCGACCAGGTCGAGTCGGTGCTGGGGGACCTCGGGCTGGCGTGAACAGGCGGCGCCACCTGCTGGATTCCGCCGCACGGAAGCGTGACGGGCGTCACGACCACTACGACCAAAACGACCACTACGACCTCTTGTGGCTGACGCATTTACCGCGCTGACCTGGGTCTCTAACCTCCCGGCAACAGGTGCCAGCGGGCACGCACGAGGAGGAGAACCATGTTCAGATCCAGCCAGACGGCGTCCGCGTTTCTTCGGCCCGCCCGCCGCCGCTCCGCGACCGCCGTCGTCCTGGCCCTCGCGCTCGGGGCGCTGGCCGCCTGCGGGAGCGGCGACGAGTCCGTGGTGGCGGAGAACGAGATCGCCGCGGGTGAGGTGCCCGAGTACTACCCGGCGGACTACCAGGACCTGATCGAGGAGGCCAAGAAGGAGGGCGGCAAGCTGACCGTCTACTCCAACCTCGGCGACGAGAACATGGCGCCCATCGTCCGGGACTTCAAGAAGAAGTACGACTGGGTGGACACCGTCTCGATCAACGAACTCGACAGCGATGAGCTGTTCCAGAAGGTCCTCTCGGAGAACGCGGCCGGATCGTCACCCGCGGACGTGATGATCTCCAGCGCGGCGAGCGCGTGGGCCAACTACTCCGGGCGCGAGGGCACGGTGCTGGAGTACGACTCCCCGGAACTCTCCGAACTCGGCGAAGGCGCGGAGCTGCTGCCCAGCGTCTACTCGATGTCGCGGGACCCGATGACGATCGCGTACAACACCGCCCTGATGGAAACGGCGCCGAAGGGCATCGCCGACCTGGCCGAGATCCTCAGCGCCGACGAGGGCAAGTTCAAGAACAAGGTGACGGTCCGTGACCCGGAGGGATCGTTCGGCTTCACGATCACCCGCGCCCTCACCGAGGGCAACCCCGGGGCATGGGACGCGCTGGAGACGATGCTCCCGCTGACCCGTCCGGAGACCTCCTCCGGGACGCAGCTGGAGAAGATCGTCGCCGGGGAGTACCTGGCCGGCTTCCTGATCAGCGCCTCACCCGCGTACCCGGTCGTCGAGGACAGCGCGGGGCTGGTGGAGATCGTCTTCCCCGAGGACGGCACCGTCGTCCTGGACCGCGGCATCGGCATCGCCGCCGACGCGCCGCACCCGGCGATGTCGAAGCTGTTCCTCGACTTCGCCCTGTCGGACGAGGGCCAGCGCGCCGTCGCCGAAGGGGGCCTGGCCTCCTACCGCGAGGGCGTCCAGGGCGAGGGCCTGCACACCTACCAGGAGGTCGTCGACGCCGTCGGCGAGGAGAACATCATCCCGGTCGACTACACCGCCGTCTCCGAGGACGACGCCGATGCCTGGCTCGACCGCTTCAACGGACTCCTCAAGCAGTAGGCACGCCTGACGGGACGATCGGAGCCAGAGCAGATGTCAACCCTCACCAAACCACCCAGCACACCGGCCGACGAGCACGTACAAGAGTTCACACCGCCGCGCTACCGCCGCCCCCTGGGCATCGGCCGGGACAAGGCCGTCCAGTACGCGGTCCTCGCGTTCCTCGCCCTCCTGGTTCTGGCTCCGCTCGTCCCGACCCTCTACCAGAGCGTCCGGAACCGCCCCCTCTACGAAGCCGGGGGAGCCTTCACCCTCAGCGGCTACGCCGAACTCTTCACCGAGGCCGGCTTCGGCGAGGTCGCGCTCAACACGCTGCTGTTCGCCTCGCTGACCACCCTGCTGAGCCTCGCCATCGCCGTACCGATGGCGATCGTGGTGGTCCGTACGAAGCTGCCGGGCGGCCGGCTGGTCGCGCTGGCGATGCAGTGGCCGTTCTTCATCTCCTCGCTGATCCTGGGCTTCGGCTGGATCATCATGTACGGCCCGGCCGGGTTCGTCAGCGTCAAGGTCCAGCAGGTCTTCGGCAGCGTGCCGTGGAACCTGTACTCGATTCCCGGGATGGCGCTCACGGAGGCCGTGGCACTCGCCCCGATCGCCTACGTGTTCTGCGCCAACGCGCTGCGGCAGTCCGACGCGTCCCTGGAGTCGGCGGCCCAGGTCTGCGGTGCCGGACCGCTGCGGATCCTGGGGCAGGTGGTCGTCCCGCTGCTGCGGCCGCCCATCGTCTACAGCGCGATGCTGGTGTTCTCCATCTCGCTGGAGACCCTGAGCGTGCCGCTGCTGTACGGCCAGCCGGTGAACATCGACGTGTTCTCGACGTTCCTCTACCACAACGGACTTCAGTCGGTGGACCCCGACTACACGATGCTGGGCGCCGCCTCCACGATCATCCTGCTGGTCACGCTGAGCCTGGTCGCGGTACAGGCCAAGCTCCTCAAGGACGCCGCCCGCTTCGTCTCCGTACGCGGAAAGGTGACCCGCCCGCGCAAGCTCGACCTGGGCTGGCTGAAGTGGGTGAGCATCGCGTGCATCTGGTTCTACGTGATCGTCGGCGCCCTGATCCCGATCCTCGGCCTGGTCTTCCGCTCCTTCACGCTGGTGTTCACCCCGCTCCAGTCGCCGCTGAAGACGGTCACCACGAAGAACTACGAGATCGTGTTCGACTCCGACAACTACGTCCAGTCCCTCTGGAACAGCCTCATCGTCGCCGGCGTCGGTTCGGTCCTGGTCAGTGTCCTCGCGGTGTTCGCGGTGATGGTGGCCCGCCGCTCCACCTTCCGCTTCGGCCGGGCCGTGGAGTACCTCGCGCTGATCCCGCAGTCGCTGCCCGGCATCATCATCGGCATCGGCTTCTTCTGGGCCTTCGCCCTCGCTCCGTTCGGCATCGGCGCGGGACTCCAGGGCACGATCTTCGCCATCATCATCGCCTTCGGCATGCGCGCCCTGCCCAGCGCCTTCGGCTCCATCGCCCCGGCTGTCATGCAGATCGGCGGCGAACTGGACAACGCCGCCCGGGTGTCCGGCGCCGACTGGCTGATGACGTTCTTCCGCGTCCTGCGGGCACTGATCACCCCGGCGTTCGCGGGGGCCCTGGTGCTCACCTTCGTGATCATGCTCAAGGAGTACTCACCGGCGGTGTTCCTCAGCTCCGCGGACAACAACATCCTGGGCACCACCATGCTCAGCCTCTGGACGCAGGGCCGGGCCGGATCCGTCGCCGCTCTGGCAACCCTCCAGATCGCCATCACCGCGGCCTTCGTCGCACTCGCAGGCCTGCTCATGAAGGGAAAGCACCATGCCTGAGGTCACCGTGAAGAACCTGGCCAAGAGGTTCGGGGACAACTCCGTCCTGCGCGACGTCACCTTCACCATCCACGACGGCGAGTTCTTCACCCTCCTGGGAGCCAGCGGCTGCGGCAAGTCCACCACGCTCAACTGCATCGCCGGCCTGGAACAGCCCACCGAGGGCTCCATCACCGTCGGCGGGACCCCCTTCGTCGACACCGGGTCCGGCGTGTTCCTGCCGCCCGAGGAGCGCAACCTCGGCATGGTGTTCCAGTCCTACGCGCTGTGGCCGCACATGACCATCGCGAAGAACCTCGCCCTGCCCCTCAACATCCGCAAGGTCCCCAAGGACAGACAGAAGACCCTCATCCACGACGCGCTCGACAAGGTCGGCCTCGCCGAACTGAGCGGTCGCTACCCCCACCAGCTCTCCGGCGGCCAGCAGCAACGCGTCGCCCTCGCCCGCGCGTTGGTCTACTCCCCGACGGTCCTCCTCCTCGACGAGCCGCTGTCCAACCTCGACGCCAAGCTCCGCGAGCAGGCCCGCGCCTGGCTCAAGCGCCTCCAGGAGGAGCTGGGCATCACCACCGTCTACGTCACCCACGACCAGGAGGAGGCCCTCGCCCTGAGCGACCGGATCGCCGTCATGGAGGGCGGCAACATGATCCAGATCGGCACACCGCACGAGATCTACGAACGGCCCGCCGCCCCGGCCGTGGCCGCCTTCGTGGGCCGCTGCAACTTCTTCACCGGCCGGGTGATCGGCCAGGACGTCGACCGGTACCGGATCCTCCTCGACTGCTGCGACGACGTGGTGGAGGTCGAGAGCGACCAGCGCCTCGCGGCCAACGAGTCCGTCACCGTCGCCATCCGGCCCGAGCGACTCCAGGTCGCCCCGCCGACCGCGGAGGCGTCCGCCGGCAACCGTCTGAACACCGAGGTCATCACCAGTTCCTACGTCGGTTCCCGTTACGAGTACGACGTCCGCCTGGGCAACCAGGTCGTCCAGGTCCTGAGCGGCCACGGCGGCCTCACCGGTGAGGTGGTCCTCGCCTTCGAGCCCGCCGGGGCACTCCTCTACGCGGACAAGGTCGAACTTCCCGAGGAGCAGCGCGATCTGCTCACTATCGGCTCTTGAGTGCCGTCCCGCGACGGAGTCGCCTGTGCGGGCCGTCATGTGCGCCGTCACGCGGGCGTGCTGTCAGCCGGGCGTGCCGTCAGGCGGTGGGGAAGTGGCGGCCGAGTTCGTCGACGACGGCGCGCACGGCCGGTGACTGCCAGCGTCTGCGCAGCCGTACGAGCTGCACCGGGACGTCCGGGAAGCGGGGTCCCGCCACCTCCGCCAGGCGGCCTTCGCGCAGCGCGTCCTCGACGGTGACGCGCGGCAGCAGGGTCAGGCCCAGCCCGGCCGCCACACAGGAGCGGGCGGCCTCGATGCTGCCGAACCGGGTCAGCCGAGGCCGTGCTTCGGGCACCGCGAGCAGGTCACGGGCGAGGCGGTCGCTGTAGGAGCAGCCCTGTTCGTGCAGGAAGAAGTGCTCCCCGGCGAGCTCCCTCCAGCCGACGGCGGAGCCGCTCGGGGAACCCGCCCGGACGCGGTCCCCCTCGGTCAGCGGGTGGCCGTGGGCGGCGACGAGGACCAGGGGCTCGGCGGCCAGGAGTCGCGCGGCGAGGTCGGCGTACTCGGCCCGCTCCTCCAGCAGCAGCGCGAGGTCCAGCCGACCGGAGCGCAGCCCCTCGACGGCGTCCGCGGTGCCCGTGGGGTGGAGGTGGATCTCCACATCGGGATGGGTGCGGCGCAGCGCGGCGACCACCCCGGGCAGCCGCGCCGAGCACAGCGTCTCGCCCGCACCGACGACCACCCGGCCGGTGACCCGCCCGCCGCCGCTCGCGGCGGCCGTGGCCCGCAGCCGAGCCTCCGCGTCCAGCACGGCCTCGGCGTCCGCGAGCAGGCGCCGCCCGGTGTCGGTGAGCACCGCACCGCGCGGCAGCCGGTCGAAGAGCCGCGCCCCCAGCTCCCTCTCCAGCGTCCGGACGTGGACGGTGACGGTGGACTGGGCGAGATGCAGTTCGGCGGCGGTGGCGGTGAAGTTCCCGGTGCGGGCGAGGGCGGCGAAGGTGTGCAGGAGGCGGATGTCCACCCGCCCGACCCTAACGGAACGATCGCGAACCTCGATCGCGATCTTCATGAATCATCATTTCCCCGCATGGCTGGGGCGTGGGAGCGTAAGACCCATGAGCCTCGAAACCAGCCTGGACGTCCTGCGCTACTCCGCCTTCACCCCCGCAGCCCCCCACGCCGAGGGCGGCAACCCGGCCGGCATCGTCATGGACGCCTCGGCCCTCGACGAGGCGGCGATGCTGGCCGTCGCCGCCGACGTGGGGTACTCCGAGACGGCGTTCGTCACGGCCCGGGACGACGCCCGGCGGCGCTTCCGGTTGCGCTACTTCAGCCCCCTCGCCGAGGTCCCGTTCTGCGGGCACGCCACCGTCGCGACGGCGGTCGCGCTCGCCGAGCGGATCGGACCGGGCGAGTTCGTCTTCGACACACCGGCGGGGGAGATCCCGGTGTCGACGACCGCCGACGCCGACGGCACGGTGCGGGCCACGCTCACCAGCGTGCCCACCCGCTCCCGGCCGGCCACACCGGAGGAACTGGACGCCGCGCTCGCCGCCCTGGGCTGGGAAAGCGGTGACCTGGATCCCGAACTGCCACCGCATGTCGCCTTCGGCGGCGCGGAGCACCTCGTCCTGGCCGCCGCCACCCGGGCCCGGCTCGCGGATCTCGCGTACGACTTCGACGCCCTCGCCGACGTGATGCGACGCCACGGCTGGACCACCCTGCAACTGATCTGGCGCGAGTCCCCCGACCGGTTCCACGCCCGCGACCCGTTCCCGGTCGGCGGCGTCGTGGAAGACCCGGCGACCGGCGCGGCCGCGGCAGCCCTCGGCGGTTACCTGCGCACCCTCGGCCTGGTACGGCAGCCGCTGACCCTCGCCCTCCGGCAGGGCGAGGACATGGGCCGCCCGAGCGACCTGCTCGTGGGCGTCGACCCGGCGGATCCCCGGGTACGGGTGACAGGCCGGGCGCAGTCCATCGGCGACCCGAGGTGAGCGTCGGCGCGGCCTTGGCCGTGCGGGTGGACACGGGCGGGCCGGGCACGCTGAGGCCGTCGGCCCGTCGGCCCGTCGGCCCGTCGGCCCGTCGACCGAGAGGCCGCGAGTTCCGGTGCGACGCTCCGGGAGGCGCAGAGTCCGCCGCTCGGCACCCCGTTCACCAAGGCCGCGGCTGACGGCCCGCGCGCCGTCGCCGTGCGGCGCCGCCTCTCCCGCGTGCGCATCGGCCGACGCCGGTGTTCATGGAAGCGCTCCACGCCGAGCGCGGCCAACGGGCCCTCAACGGCGGCCGATGAACCACGAACCCGCGTCCCCGGCCCGCCGCAGCCGGTGTCTCAGTGCAGGAGCTGCCGTACGAGGGTGTCCGCGGCCCAGTGCTTCTTGTTCCCAGATGTCCATGGGCGTCAGTGAAACGCCAAGGCGCGGAAGGCGTTCCGGACTTCAGTGAGGGGCTGGCGGTCGAGGCTGTAGTAGAGCTTGTTGGTCAGTAGTACGGCCCAGCGTCCCTGGTGGGGTGAGATCCACATGCCGGTTCCGGTGAAGCCGTAGTGGACCCAGACGTCGTGGGCGGGACTCGTGCCGGGAGCGGGGTGCCAGAACAGGCCGCGTGCGGGCTCCAGTGCGCCGGTCTGGACTGTCAGCGATTCAGTCGTCCAGGCTGGGCCGAATCCGGTCGGCTCAGGCGTAGCAGCGTCGCTCAGCATGTAGCGCAAGAAGGCGGCGAGGTCGTCGAGGACGGTGAAGACACCGGCGATTCCGCACACCCCGCCCAGAAGCCGCGCGGAGAAATCGTGGGCAATGCCTTTGAGACGGGTGTCGGTGTCCTGGTCGAGTTCGGTCGGCGCGCACCGCGCGGCGAACTCGGAGGGCAGTGGCCCGAATCGGGTGGTGTGCATGCCCAGGGGCTGCCAGGTCCGCTCCGTGGCGAGTCGGTCGAGGCTCACGTGTTTCCTTTGGCATCCGTAGCGATGCGTCGTCCGTCGGTGTCGTGCCATGTATCCGGTACCGGTCTCGGTATCGCATCTGAGTGTGCGGATCGAATGCGTGACCTTTTCGCGGGAGTGTCGTTGATCGGATGACAGCACCACGGGCGGGAGAGGGGGGTACCGGTGAGCCGGAAGCTGCCGCTCGGCGAGGGCCAGACGGCCCGGACCGCCTGCGCCCGTGGACTGCTGCGTACGGGCGTGGTGGAGAAGACCGGCGAGGTCCTGTCGGCCGCTGTGCTCACACAGCGGGTCGGCTGGGCCGCCGATCTGGTGTCCGGCATGGCAGCCGACCTGCTGGCCGGGCACTGGAACGCCACCGATGTGGACGCACTGGCCTCGGGTGAGGACGCGGGCGGACAGAAGCTGCCGTCGAACGCGTGGATGGCGTTGCGCCGACTGGGCTGGACGGCCGCCCCGGCCGACGGTGTGAGGGTCAACGACCGGATCGTGCGCATGGCCCAGGAGCAGGCCGGGCGCGCTCTGCGCTCGGCGAACTGGCGGGCCGAGCTGACCTCCGCGGTCCTTGAGACGTGGCCGTGCGATCCGGGCAGGCGCACACCTGAGGAGTGGGACCAGGTGCGCGAGGCGGTCCCCGGCGGCCGGCATCTCCCGTCGAGCGTGATCCGCTCCCGCACCCGGCAGATCACCGCCTTCGCCAGCAAGCACGGCCGTCTGCCGGTCGGCGTGTTCGAGTTGGAGGCTGCGCCCCGGGCGGCGAGGATGCTGCTGCTGTCGGCGTGTGACAGCCAGCAGGCCACCATCGAACGCGGCAAGGACGACCCGCAGCGCGCGCTGCTGCGGCTGCAGCTGCCCACCCGGCCCGACCCGCGCTCCTACCGCGACTGGACCTGGGTGGCCTGCCCCATCACGCTGCCGCCCACGGTCCCGCCCGGTGCGGTGCTGCACCTGCCCACCCTCCGCCTTGCGGGCGGGAAGGTACGCGCCGACCTGGCCTACACCCACGCCGTCCCCAAAACCAGCCGCACCGGCCACACGGTGGCCCTCGGGGTGGACTGGGGCCTGAACACCCTGCTGTCCGCCGGGGCGGCCCGGCTGCACGACGACGGGCGCATCACCCCGCTCGGGCACGGCGCCCAGTTCCGGGCCGCCGGAGTCCTGGCCAGGCAGCACCGGCTGAGGCGCCTGTCGGAACACCTGCACACCAAGACCGACCAGTACCAGCGGCTCATCGACGCCGACGAGCAGCACGAGCTGTCCGGCAGACACGAGGTGCTGCAAGACGAGATCCGCTTCGTGTCCGCCCGCAGGTCGAACCTCAACGACGCCCTCGCCTGGTCCGCCGCCCGCTGGACCGTCGACCAGGCCATCGCCGCCCGCGCTACGGTGATCTACCTGGAAGACCTGCGGTCGATGGAGGCCAAGGGCATGGGCCGCACCACGAATACGCGCCTGTCCCAGACGGTGCGCGGGCAGATCGCCGACCGCATCCGGCATCTGGCCGCCGAGGCCGGGATCGCCGTCGTCACCGTCCCGCCGCGGAACACCTCCCGGCACTGCCCGAGGTGCCTGACCCCGCTGCGGCATCGCAAAGCACCCGACCGCCCCACCGCACCGGGCTGGAAATGGGCCATCTGCCCCGACCGGACCGGATGCGGCTGGCAGGGCGACCGCGACCACGGTGCCTGGCAGCGCATCGCCGCACGCGGCCTCGCCCACCAGGCCAGGACCGTCACCGACCGGGCCACCGGGCAGATGGTGATCCGCACGGTGGTGGACACGCTCGAAACCAACGCGGTCATCACCCCGACCGCCGAGACCCGCCGGGCCGACCGGTCCAAGACCGGCCCCACCCGGCGGAACACCACACGCCCCGCGCCCAGGCGACGCAGGGCACCCTCCCCCACCGGCCCTCCGGGCCCGGTGGGCAAGCGTCCGGAGGGACACGCTCACACGGGCCCAAGACGGCTGCCCCGCGCAGCCCACCGGCACCAGGGCGTGACGACGATCAGCACACCCTCCCTCGGACTTCGTCCGGGGAGACCCCCATCCGGCCGACACCGGCCACGAGGAGCAGCACTGGGCGCAGGCTTTCACCTGCATGCCCACGCCACCCCTCCGCGATGGGCACAACCCACACCAGACACCATGTCTGACACGGGATCACTAAGCTGATCAGAGACGCTTTCGGCTCTGGCGGCGTGGAGATGGCTGAGTAACGGTGCGGGTGAGTCGAAGGCGGAGTGGACGTCTGTCGTGGCGATGATCTGCCGTAGTTGTCGGTTCATGGCGTGACCTCGCAGATGTCGGCGCCGAGGGCGTGCAGCTTGGTGGGCAGCTTGGTGGGCAGGTCGGCGTGGCCGCGTCGGAGCTGGTCGAGCCCGCCCAGGGTGGTGACGCCGCGCGCGGTCAGGCCGGCGATGAGCAGGGCGGAGCCCGTGCGGATGTCAGTGGCCTCCACGCCAGCTCCGGTCAACTGCTGAGGCCCGGTTAGACGGCACTTGGTCGGGGACAGCTCGTAGACCTCGGCGCCGAGGCGGGCCAGTTGCGGCAGCAGGTTGCCGTGGCGGCCGGGGTTGATGGTGTCGGAGAACAGGTGAGTGCCGGGACGGGTGAGAGCCAAGGCCATCAGGGACGGCTCGAAGTCCGCGTCCAGGCCGCTGGGGGCGAGGGAAGCGACGGCCCGCAGCGACCGGCTGGTGGGACGCGTGTCTCTCGCTCGGACGGTAAGCACATCGTCCTCGGTGTCGGCGGGAACGCCGAGCCATCGCAGGGCGCTGATCAAGGGAGCGACATCGTCGCCGCTGACACCGCAGATGCGCGCGTCGCCGCCTGTCGCTGCGACCGC
The DNA here is from genome assembly GCF_053591955.1 of Streptomyces sp. NPDC002845. NCBI lineage: Bacteria > Bacillati > Actinomycetota > Actinomycetes > Kitasatosporales > Streptomycetaceae > Streptomyces > Streptomyces sp. NPDC002845. The sequence continues at coordinate 63,056 of NZ_JBSFUU010000037.1, forward strand.
GCAGGCCAGAGTCCCGGCCTCGATCTTGTCGCCTGGCACCCGCCAGGCGATGGTCTCCATGGGGGCGGACAGGGGCGGCGTGAGGGCGAGGAGCGACTCGCTGACTCGGCACTGCCAGCCAGCCGCCCTTAACGCCTCTACAACGCTGAGCACTTCTGGCGAGAGGTTGGGCAGTCCCAGCCGCAGCGCCCGTCCGGCCACGACCGCGCGCAGGAGAGCGGCGATGCTCGCGCCTCGGGAGCGGAAGGGCAGCATGATTGAGACGGTTCCGGCCCGCGGGCTGGCTGCTTCCACGAGGTAGCCGTGGTCGTCGACGGTCGCGTGGTCGCCGAAGCGCTCGTAGACCTTGAAGTGCTGCTCCATCCCGCGTTCCCCGATCCGGCATCCGCCTGGCCAGGGGAGTCGGGCCCGCCCGTACGCGCCCAGCAGTGCGGGGACGAGGTAGTACGAGGCCCGGATACCTGCGGCAATGTCGAGGCCCGGCGCGGCTTGGGGCTTGTCGCTCGGGAGGATCACCGTAGTATGCGGGTCGCTGACGGGGCGGGCCGTGTGCCAGCCGACCTGCTGGAGCAGGGTGAGCATCGTCTCGACGTCGGCGTTCGCCGGGACGTTGCCCAGGTGCACCGGGCGGTGCAGGGCCGCGGCGGCGGCCAGAAGCGGCAGAGCTGCGTTCTTGGACCCGTCGACCGTCACGGAGCCGGTGAGAGGGCTCCCGGGTCGGATGGCCACCACTTCGGCGGCGACTGGAGGGATCCGTACGGCTGTCAACCGTCAACTCCTTTGCAAGGGAACGTGTCGTGAGGGCTGGGCTGGGCCGCCGACCTTGAACTCGGCCCAGCACCGTTTGCCGGACGGCAGCGGATCGATCCCGTGTCGATCGGCCAGGACGGCGACGAGGAACAGGCCACGTCCGCCTTCTGCGTCCGTGTCCGGTAGTCCGGCCCGTGGGACTCCGGGGCTGGCATCGGTCACCTCGATCAGCAGACGTTCGTCGTCCAGGCGGGCGGCGGCCGAGATCGGGCCGTGGCCGGCGTGCTGTACCGCGTTCGCGAGCAACTCGGCGGCGACCAGCTCTGCCGTGCTCAGCAGGTCCTGGTCGAGGGAGGCGTCCCAGCCCCGTATCCCGTTCGCGAGCTGCTGTCGCGCCGAGCTGGCGGCGGCAGGTGTGCCGTGAACGGAGAATTGGATCTGGTGCGCTTCCATGAGCTGCCTCCTGGATCGGTGCGGCTGCTCCACGCAACCGCTCCGGAGGCAAGCGGGACTACGCCCTGTGCGGGGGCTGCATCACTTATGCAGGAGCTGCATCGCGGCCAATTGCCGCTCGGTTACGCTCGGTTGAGCAGGCAGGAGGGGCCGTGGCACAGATGGCCGAAGAACTGAGCGAAGCGAGACGGATCGGCGAAGTGATCCGTCAGGCACGCGTCTTACAGCGGCGCTCGCAGAAGGATGTGGCCGCCGCACTGGGTTATCACCAGTCGAAGGTGAGCCGCCTGGAGAGCGGCAGGGGCACGGAGGACGTGCGCACGCTGCGCGAGATCGCGCAGGTGCTGGACATTCCGCCGCACCGTCTCGGCCTCGCCACTGTCCCCGACGCCAGCCCCGCCGACCCCGGAACAGAGGACATGCACCGCCGTACCTTCCTTGCCGCGAGCGCCGCCGCGCTCGCGGCTCCGCCGTCGTCGACCTCAACAGCAGCGCAGCACGACCTGATCCAGGTCCTACTGCCGGGCACGAGCCCTGCCGTCACTGGGCAAGCCTTGGGCATCGACGAGCTGCGGGACCGGGCTCGGGCCGTACGCCGGATGTTCTGCACGTGCAACTACGCGGAACTGGAGCAGACCCTGCCGGGTCTGATCGCCGACCTGCGCCAGGCCGCCGGTGGCTCATCCCGCTCGGCGGAGGCGTCCGGGCTGCTCGCGACCGCGTACCAGACGTCGGTGAGCCTGTTGCTGAAGCGAGCCGATCAGGGCAACGCCTGGCTCGCGGCCGGTCGGGCTATGGCCGAGGCAGAACGATCCGGGGACCCTGTCGTCCTCGCCGCCAGCGTCCGCGTGCACGCCCACGTCCTCGTCCGGGAGAAACACACCGCCCAGGCCGTGAACCTCGTACGCCACACCGCCGACCAGCTCACCGGCTCCTACGACCAGCGCTCGCCCCGGTATCTGGCAGCGGTCGGCCTGCTGTTGCTCCGCGGGGCGATCGCCGCCAGCAGAAACGGCGACCGCGACACCACCCAAGACTTCCTCACCGAGGCCAAGGAGGTGGCCCGCTACGTCGCCTTCGACAGGGCGGATGCCTGGGCGAACTTCAGCCCCACCAACGTCGCCCTTCACGAAGTCAGCGTGGCCGTCTCCTTCGGCGACGCCGGCATCGCCCTGCAAACCGCACGTCCACTCATGCGGCGGCATATTCCCGTCCCCGAGCGCCGGGCCGCGCTCTGGGTGGAGACCGCACGCGCCTGCAGTCAGCAGGGCAGACTCGCCGACGGTTACCAGGCCCTGCGCATCGCCGAGAGCTGCGCGGCACAGGTACATCCGCCGCCCGGCCGTACGCGAACTGGTCGCCGACATGGCAGCCCGCGACCGCCGCCGCGCACTGCCCGAACTGCACCACTTCAGCCGCCGACTGGGAGTGCCCGCGTGAGTGATCAGCCCGACAAGCCGTTCCTCCAGATCGTGGTCTGCGCGGCCGGGGTCGCCAACGACGTCGGCCGGCTGATCACCGCAGCACAGGAACGGCACTGGGACGTCGGCGTCATCGCCACCCCACAAGGACTCGGCTTCCTCGATACGGAGGCGGTCGAGGCCCAGACCGGACACTCCATCCGCTCGGCCTGGCGATCACCGGGCGACCCGCGCCCGACTCGGCCTGCCGATGCGATCGCAGTCGCCCCGGCCACCTTCAACACCGTCAATAAATGGGCCGCCGGAATCTCCGACAACCTCGCCCTGGGCATCCTGTGCGAAGCACCCGCCATGGGCATCCCGGTCGCCGTCCTGCCGTACCTGAACTCAGCCCAGGCCGCCCACCCCGCGTACCGCCAGAGCCTGGAACGACTGCGCGAGATGGGTGTCCTGATCGGCTCGTACGAACCTCACCGGCCGAAAGCCGGCGGCGGGGCAGACCGCTTCCCTTGGGAGGAGGTGTTGGAGCTGCTGACTCCCAGGGTGTCCGCGCGATCGTGATCAGCGCCGCCACGCTTGGGGCGGTTGCGGGACCGGGACGGCGGCTGCTGGGTGGACCGGAGCATTTGGCCGAGTTCCGCCTTCACCGCACCCTCGCCGCCATCCCGGATGGCATGGTCCGCAACAAGGCCCTCTACACGGCGCACCTGTCGCTGTCCCAGGCGAAACAGGGGGAGTTGGAACTGGCCTGTGCGACCGGGAGGCGGGCGTACGGGATGCTGCTGCCGTCGTCCGGGTGCGCGGGACGGACCTCACCTGACCATCCCGGAGGTCCCGGACGTCAGCCGTCGAGGTCGCTGTCCAGCAGGGCGAGATCCGGTGACACCAGGTGCGCCGAGTCCACCAGGTCCTTGAGCAGGTGGTGCAGCGGCACGGCCGTGCCCGGACCGCCACCGTCGGCCGCCGTGGGCAACGGGTGGTGGGAGGGGCCGCCGCTGTCGGCCAGGCGCGCACCGATCTCGGTGATCCTGTGCTCGATCCCGGGCGACTCCCAGTCGGTGTCCGGTCGCAGGAACCGCAGCTGCTGGAGCGCCTTGCGGTGGGGCAGCGGCCGCGGCTCGGACTCGTGACGCAGATAGCGCTGGCCCAGTACGACCAGGAGCAGCCGTTCGTCGTCGCTGAGCGGCCAGGCCTTCGGCGCGTACTCGGCGAAGGGGGCGCCGCCCGTCACGTACAGCTCGATCAGGTGCTCGCGGTAGTCGAAGCCCCGGACGAAGACCGGGGTGTAGCCGAGAGCCAGCGGTGCCGGATCGGTGAAGGGGCGCACCAGCTCGTCGCGCGGCAGGCGCAGCGGCTGCTGCCCGGTGTTCCGCAGCCACCAGCCGTCGTGCCGGTACATCAGCTCCCCGTGCCGGCGGCTCACCCGACGGTCGTCCTCACCGACGCACAGGTCCGTCTCGGGCCACTCGGCCCGCCCGAACCGTACGACACGGCCGGGTTCCGGGCCGACGGTGATCTCTCCCGCCGCGGACCTCGCGTGGAGCGTGCCCGCCTCGGCGGGTGGGGCACCGCGGGCCAGACTGTCTTGACGGACCATCATCGGCCCCTTCGCGTGGCGAGTTCTCGCCATCACTGTCCGGCTCCCGTCCGGGACCCCTCCCCGGGGCGGGTCTCACAGGCTCTCAGCGTGCGGGCAGTTCGGCTGCGGCGGAGGCCGCGAGGTCGGTGGCCATCTCGCAGAGTTGGTCCATGGGCCGTTGCCCCTCGACGTACAGGCGCACCATCTCGGCGTATGTCTCCGCGTCCTGGCCGCCGTACTGGCGGTACTCGACGAAGACCGTGCAGGTGTCGTCGCCGTTGCCCTCCCGCTGGACGACGGCGTCGTAGCCGCTGAGCTGTACGGGGTCGCCGTCCGCCGCGGATTTGGGCTGATCGCGGTGGAAGGCCACCGTCGCCTCCAGATCGTCGACGTCGCCGGACCACTCGCAGTCCCAGTTGGCGACGCCGACTTCCGGCTCGTCGTCCGCAAGACCGGGAACGGCGGACAGTGCCTTGGTGTCGAGCAGCGCGCAGGCGTCCGCCCAGGCCAGCGAGACGTCCCGGTAGGCCGGGGAACGGCGGGGGATCGGGCCCCGGTTCAGGACCTCGGCCGCGCTCCCGGCGGCCACGTCGGCGACCTCGCACAGCGCCGCGGCGCCGCCGGGGGCCGGGCCGTCGTCCACGTTGACGCGGACCCGGAGACGGGTGCCGTCGTCCTCGCCGTCGGGCGGCACCAGCAGCCGTATGCACTCGTCGCTCTCCGACACGTCCTCCAAGACGGCGATCTCCCCGATGGTTCTGACGGTTTTCGACGTCTCGGGCGGCGAGCTCCGGTAGAGCTGGACCGACACGTCGATGCGGGGCTCGTCCTCGGGCTGGACGAGTACCTCGCAGCGGTCGAAGTTCCCGAAGTCCGCGTCCATTTCGGCGTCCCCGAACCGGCCGAGGGCGGCGCGGTCGGTCAGGGCGCACAGGTCGGCGGTGTGCGGATCGCCGATCAGTGACTGTCCTCCGCTGTCCTGGGCGTCTTCCGTGGCCTGGCTCCGGGCGGTCTCGTGGGTGCCCGGCGTGTCGTCGCCGTTGTCGTCGGGGAGGAGGACAAGGCCCAGGGCCAGCGCGCTGATACCGATGGCCGCGGCGAGCAGCGGCCAGCGCCGCCGCCGGCGCCCGGCGGGTCTGTCGTCCGGGACCGCCGGCTCGGCTGCCGCGACGGCCGCCAGGAGGCGCTTGGCCTCGGCCGCGTCGGGGCGTTGCCGTGGATCACGCCGAAGCATGTCGGTGAGTACGGGATGGAGCGGTCCCACGGCGTCGGCGTCCATCTCGACGACGCCCTGCTCGGCCTTCCAGTACGTCAGGCGCTCGGTCTCCGTCCCGGCGTCCCCTTCGCCGCCGCCGCCGCCGCCGCCGCCGCCGCCGCCGCCGCCGCCGTCGTCGCCGCCGCGTGGCGGTGCGCCGGTGACCAGCGCGTAGAGGGTGGTGGCCAGGCAGAACACATCCGAGGCCGGGCGGGGGAGGTTGCCCCGGGCCAGCTCGGGAGCGGCGTAGTCCGGGGTGAAGCTGAGCGGGCCGTTGGCCGTGACGGTCTCGGTGCCGTGGGTCCGGTGGGCGGCGCCGAAGTCCAGCAGCTTCGCGGTACCGCGCCGGGTGAGGCCGATGTTGGCGGGCTTGACGTCGCAGTGGACGATGCCCGCCTCGTGCAGGGCGGCGAGCGCGTCGGCGAGTTGGGCGCCGATGAGGGCGGCCCGCTCGGGGGACATCGGCGGCTGCCGGTCCAGGCCGCCGCCGGGCACGTACTCCATGATGAACCAGTACGTCTCCGCCCCGTCCCTGTCCCCGTCCCCGCCCTGGGGCACGGTCACGACGTCGAACAGGGTGACGACGTGGGGGTGGTCGCGGAACTTGGCCAAGGCGCGCGGCTCGCCCAGTAACCGTCGTACGGCGGTCTCGCGGTCGCCCTCGATCCGCTCCGGTTTCAGCGCGACGTCCTGCCCGACCACCGTGTCGTGAGCCAGCCACACCTCGCCGCTCCGCCCTGTGCCGATGACCTCTTTGAGGACATAGCGGTCGGCGAACTCGTCTCCGGGACGCACGGTTCTCCCCTCCCCTGGGCGCCTGGACCGAACCGTACTGCGTACGGCGGACCGTACGCAGCGTCTACGCAGAGCCTTCATCAGGCGTTCCCGGATGCGCAGAGGTGGTGGGATCGATGGGGGAGGCGGAGAAACAGTGGACCCGGCTGGTCACCCGGTCATGGCGTCAGGTCGGGGTCGTCCTCGATCAGGTCCAGGTCCGGCGGCACGAGTGTCGTCGACTCCACCAGCCCCTTGAGCAGGTTGTGCAGCAGGCTGTTGTCGGAGGGGCGGCCCTCGGACCGGTCGTGCATCAACGGGTACTTGAACCCGGTGCCGTGCAGGCGGCGGCGTACCGCCTCGACCCGGTACTCGATCCGGCGCTCGTTCCAGTTGCCCTCCGGGTGCAGAAAGGCGAGCTGTTCGGCGGCCCGGCTGTAGCTCAGGGGCCGCGGATCCTGCTCGTACAGCAGATACCGCTGGCCGAGAACGACCAGCAGCAGCCGTTCGTCGTCGTCGAGCGCCCACGTCTCCGGCCGCAGGGTCTCGGCGCGGCGGCGGGACACCGGTCCCTGGTCGTCGTGGCCCGCCACATACAGCTCGACCAGGTGTTCCCGGTGGCCCGAGCCCTTCACGAACAGCGGGGTGTAGCCGGGGGCGAGCGGGATCGCCTCGGTGCTGGTGTGCATCATCCGGCCGCGGGGCAGCCGCACGAGCTGCTGTCCGGTGTTCCGCAGCCACCACTGCCCCTGCCGGTACGTCAGCTCCCCGTGCCGGCGGCTCACCCGCAGATCGTCCACTCCCACGCCCAGGTCCACGTCCGGCTTCTCGCCGCGCCCGAAGCACACGGTCAGACCCGGCCGGGGCGGGGCCTTGAGTTCACCGGTCACCGCGCGCGCGTGCAGAGTGCCGGGCGGCGCGGGCGCGACACCGCGCGCGAGGCTGGCGGAGAGGGGCATCGCTGGTCTCCTCGGCTCATGGCGTTCGTACGGCTGGGACGGCGCCGGACCACCACAGGGTCAGCCGCGCCCTTCGGGACCCCTCCCCAAAGGGCGCCCGTACAAAGCTCGTACCCGACCGATGAGCAGGGTCGCATGCTGCGGTGGGGCGCGGGACGGCGGCCCGGTGGAGGGGGACGGGTCGCCGTCCTCAAGCGTCCCGGTGACCCCGGTGACCCGGGTGACCCCGGCGAGACCAGCGGCACGGCCACGCCGTCGTGCTGTCTCCGGGACCCCTCCCGACAGCGGTGGCGCACCATGCGGAACGGGCGGTGAAGAGCGGTGAAGACCGGTGAAGGGGCTGGCCCCAGGGGGATCATGATCGTACGGGTGCGCGTTCTGGCGGAGGGGCCCTCCCGGTTGTGGATCGCCGTGAGTGGCGTGCTGGAGGCCACGACGCGGCCACACCTCCGGCGGGAACTGCACGCCCGCGCCGACCGCGGGTGCACGGAATTCTTTCTCGATCTGCAGGAACTGCACGGTACGGACGGCATACCGGCGGACGAGCTGCGGGCGGTGTTCCCCGGCGGTCCCGCCGTACGGTTCCACCTCATCGGCGGCCCCGGGAGCCTGTGCGAAGGCCTCACCGGCGACTCGGCCTTCACCCTGCACTCCCGCGCGCAGTCGGCATGGAACGCATGGCTGCGGGACGACTGATACGCGTGATACGCGCCCGGCGCCAAGCAGGCCGGGCGAAGTCCGCCGCGGTTGGGCAGCGCCCGAAGCCCGAAGGCGCGCGGCGCGGCGTCAATATGCGGCTCCGCCGCGTGGGCGGGACCGGCCACGATGGAGCCGCGGACGAACGACGGCACTCGCGGCACTTCCAGCGGAGCGCCTGGCTTCCGCCGTGCGTGGGCGGACGGTTTTCCCCGACTTCCGCCGGAGTGTCAGAGGCGGTCCGTAGGCTCGGCGGTATGCAGGGGAACGAACCACACGACGGACCGCACGGGGAGGAGGCGGGCGGCGCCGAGGCATGGCAGCGGCTGACCGCGTACACGTACCTCAGCGTCCCCGAGCGCCTGGAGTACGTCGCGGTGATGCGGGTGTTCTGCGGCACGCTGCTCGCGGACCTGTCCGTGCCCGACGTGCTCGCCAGGCTGGCGCAGGCGGGCGGTCCGGGGGCGGGCGGTCCGGGGGCGGCGCTCGACGCCGACACGCTCACCGCCCGGCTCGAACAGCTGGTGCGCTGGGGCAATCTGCTGCGCTCCACGCACACGGTCACGGCGACGAGTATCGCCGAGTACCAGCGCTCCCGGTCCCGGTACCAGCTGTCCAAGCTCGGCGAGCGCGTGCAGCGGGACGCGGACGAGGTGCTTGCCGGGGCGGACGCCGCGCGCGAGGTCAGCAGCGAGCTGCTCACGCTCGTCGACCGGGGCCTCGGCGAGATCGCCGCCCTGGCCGCCGTGCCGGGCGGCGCGGACCCGCAGCAGGCGCTGGAGCGGATCAGCACACTGTTCGTGCAGTTCGCCGAATTCGCCGAGTCGGTACGGGACTTCTACGCCTACCTGGGCCAGGTCCTCGCCCGCTACGACCTCGACGGAGCCGAGTACCAGGGGTTCAAGGAGCTGCTGCTCGACTACGTGGAGGCGATCACCGAGGACGTCTCCTTCCGGGCCCCGCGCATCGCCGCCCACCTCGACCGCATCTGGCCGCACCTGCCCGAGCTGCTCGCCCGTATCGACGCGCACGCGGCGGGCATCGGAGCGCTCGCCGACGGGCTGCCCGAGACCCGGGTGCAGCGCAGCCGTGGGCGGGACCTCGCGGACTGGGAGGGGCTGCGCGACTGGTTCACCGACACCGGCGGAAGCGGCGGGCACGGCAGCCAGGTGAACCAGCTCCGGGACGCCACCCTGCGCGCCCTGCAGTCACTGCTCGCCAACGCCAAGCGGATGCTGCGCTCTGCCTCCGGTGAGATGTCCCGCCGCAAGGACCTGCTGCGGCTCGCGGCCTGGTTCGACGCCGCCGAGCCGGAGGAGGCCCACGACATCGCGGTCGCCGCCTTCGGGCTCTACGGGGCACGGCACCTGGGAGTGGCACCCGACCCGGACCGGTCCGTGCCGGCGTACGTGAGCTGGTGGACCGGACCCGTGGTGGACGTACCCGTGGCGCTGCGCGAACGCGGCAGCAGGGCTTCGCGCGGACGTGCCGCGGCGGCCGAGGACCACGCCGAGCAGAAGAGCCGCCTCATGGAGCAGGCGCGGGAGCAGGCCGAGGCCCGGCGGGCGGCGGCCGACGAACTGCGCAGCGCGTCGGGGAGGTTCGACCAGGTGAGACTGAGCGCCCCGGCCATGCGACTGCTGCTGGAGCTCCTCACCACCGCCCTCGGCAACGCCCAACTGCACCAGGACGCCGATGGTTTCTCACTCGACGGCGCGCAGGCGGGCGACGCGGATCTCGGCATCCTGCTGACCGCGTGGCGCACCCCCGGCCGGCACTCGGTCCTGCGTTCCGTGGACGGCGACCTGACGGCGGACGACCTCACCCTGGCCGTCGAGAGCGCGACCCTGCCCGTGGTGGGGGAGGCGAGCGCCTGATGGCCCTGCCCTCCGCGCACGACGTCGCGCTCGCCGCCGAGCGCCGCACCGCCGCCCGGCTCCTGCTGGCCCACCCCCTGGTCACCAGCAGCGGACCGCACAGCGACACCTTCCCGCTGATCCGGCGCCACGCCGACTGGCTCGCCCAGCGCTTCCAGCAGGTGTTCGGCTACCGGCTCCTTGTGGAGGCGTCTTACGCCCGCCTGTTCAAGGCGGGCCTCGGCCCGGGCGCGGGCCACCGCCTTCAGCGGCCGTCGACCGGGACGCCGTTCACGCCACGGACGTACGCCTATCTGGCCCTCGCCCTGTCGGTCCTGGTCACCGCCCCGGAGCAGCTCCTGCTCTCCCAGCTCGTCGCCGACCTGCGGGCCGCGGCCGTCGACGCCGGCATCGAGGTCACCGACACCGGGCGGCAGGCCGAGCGGCGGACCCTCGCGGCCGCGCTGCGGCAACTCGTCGACTGGGGCGTCCTGGTGGAGACCGAGGGCCATGTCTCGGCCGTCGCCGAGGAGCGGACCGGAGAGGCACTGCTCACCGTGGACCGCGAGATCGCGCGAGCCGTCGTCGCCGGCCCGCTCGCCCAGAGCCGCGACGGCGCGGACCTCGTACGCCGGGCCGCCGACCCCGGGTTCGGAGGACCGCGTACGTACGTCCGCAGGCGTCTCGTCGAGACCCCCGTCGTCCACCTCGACGACCTCACGGACGCCGAGCGCGAATGGCTGCGCACCCGGCAGCGGCGCGAGTCCCAGGCCTTCTCCGAACTGCTCGGCCTGGAGGCCGAGATCCGCGCCGAGGGCATCGCCCTGGTCGACCCGGACGGCGACCTCACCGACCTGCACCTGCCCGGCACCGGCACGCTCGCCCAGGCGGCGCTGCTGCTGGTGGAGCGGATGGTCGAACGGCTGCGCCCCGCCGACCCCGGCCACCCCGCGGTCGGCGGGCGGCTGGTCATCGGCGTACCCGTCCCGGACGGGCTGCTGCCGGAACTGCTCGACGAACTGATCGAGCAGTACGGCAGGCGCAGCAACTGGCAGCGCGGCCACCTGGAGGACCGCGACGGCTTCCTCGCCGCCGTCCTCGACCTCCTCGTCCGGATGCGGCTCATGGCACCCGCCGGCCCCGTCCGCGCGGACGGCCACGGACTGCCCGAGGGATACGAGGAGAGCGTGGCCGACGGCCGCTCCGTCACGGATGTCTCAGGCGCCCGCGCGCCAGACCGTCCGGGGAGCTGGATCCTGCTCGCCGCAGCCGCCCGGTACGCCACCACGGTGGCGGTCAAGCCCCGTACCGGCCAGTCCGGCCAGTCCGGCCAGTCCCCAGCGGACAACGCCCCCAAGGAGCCGCCCCGGTGAACCGTCCGTCGTCCCCGCACCGCTACCGCCTGCACCGCGCGGGCATCCGCAACGTCTGGCAGTACGACGAGCAGGAGTTCGCCTTCGGTGACGGCCGTCTGCTGCTGCGCGGCAAGAACGGCGCCGGCAAGTCCAAGGCCCTGGAGATGCTGCTGCCGTACCTCCTCGACGGCGACGCCCGCGCCCTGGACGCCACGGGCACCGGACGCACCACCCTCCTCTGGCTGATGCTGGACGGCTTCGAGCAGACCAACCGGCTGGGCTATCTGTGGGTTGAGTTCGCGCGGACCGACGAAGAAGGAGCCGACCACCATCTCACCCTCGGCGCGGCCGTCCGCGCGTCCCAGTCGGCCAGGACGGCGAAGCCCTTCTTCTTCGTGACCCCGCTCCGCGTCGGCGAGGACCTGCACCTGGCCCCCGCCGGCCAGCCCCTCCCCGTCGACCGGCTCAAGTCGCTCGTCGGCCCGGAGAACGTCACCGACCGCGCCGTGGAGCACCGGGCCCGGGTCGCCCGCGAACTGTTCGGCCTCACCGACCCGGCGCGCTACCGCAACCTGCTGCACTTGCTGCACCGGCTGCGCCGCCCCACCATCGGCGACCGCATCGACTCCGGCGGACTGGTCTCCGTCCTCGCGGAGACGCTGCCCGCCCTCGACGACGAGATCGTGGAGAAGGTGGCCCGCAACCTCGACGACCTCGACGCCGTACGGGCCGACCTCGGCCGCCTGGAGCGGACCGACCAGGCGCTGCGCACCTTCCTCACCGGCTACCGCGGCTATCTGCACGGGGCGCTGCGCCACCGCGCCGACCGGGCGAGCGGCGAACTGGAGCGACTCGCGGAGTACCGCAGAGCCGCGGGTGACGCGGCCAGGACGGCGGAAGAGCTCCGTGGGCGTGAGGAGGAGCTTGGCGCCCGCGTCGAAGCCCTGGAGGACGAGAGGGCCGCCGCCGAGACGGACCTCGCCGCGCTGCACGCCAGCACCGGATACCGCAGCCTCAAGGAACTCGGGGAGAAACGCGCCACCGTCACCGCCCTGCACAGCGCGGCCGCCACCGCCTTCAAGTCCCTCCGCCAGGCGCACAGCAACCAGGAGGAGGCGGGACAGCGCCTCACCGAGGAGGCCCGGCGGCTCGGGGCCGAGCTGGTCGAGCTGAGCACGGCACACGGCGAGTCGGTGCGGGAGGCGGAGCGGTCCGGGCTCGACCCCGTGCACCTGGGGGAGCCCGTCGCGGCCCCCGCTACACCGGTCGCGCCCGCCGCGACGGCCGAACTGACCGCACCGGAGGGCGACTTCCACCTCGTACGCCACAGCGAGGTCCTGGCCATCGACACCGAGGCCTGCGCGACCGCGCTGGAGACCTGGGACGCCCGGCTCGACGCCGCGCAGCCGGTGATCAGGAACCGGTCCCGGTCCGTCACCGAACTGGGCACCCTCATCGAGCGGTCGGACCGGGCCCGGCGGGAGGCGCACGAGGCCGACGCCGCCCGCGAGCGCGTGGAGGAACAGACGGACCACGCGCGCAACCGGGCCGAGCGGCGTCGGCAGGAAACGGCGCGCGAGGCGGAGGCGTACACCGAAGCGGCCCGCGCCTGGACCGAACGGCTGCGCGGCCTCACCGGGGTGGCCCTGGATGCCGTACTCGCCCTGTTCGCACACGGCCCGGCCGACGGACCACTGCCCGCCCACGCCCCCGACGAGGTCGCCGACGCCGCCCGGTCGGCCGTCGACCCGTGGCTGGCGGAACTGGGCGAGGAACGCGACACCCTCGCCGTCTCCCTCCACGAACTGACCGGCGAACGGGACCGCCTCCGACGCGAGCGTGAGGAATGGGAGCGCCGTACCGACCCCGAGCCGCCACCGCCACCCCACCGCGCGGCTCCCCGCACACCCGGCACCGGAGCGCCCCTGTACCGGCTGGTGGACTTCGCCGACGGCCTGGAGCCGGAAGCGCGGGCGGGGCTGGAAGCCGCGCTGGAGGCGAGCAGCCTGCTCGACGCCTGGGTCCGCGCCGACGGCACGGTCCTGGACCCGGCCGCGCGGGACACCCTCCTGATTCCGGGCGCGCCGGTGGCCGGGGCGACACTCGCCCAGGTGCTGCGGCCGGTCGCCGCACCGGACAGCGGGGTGACGGCCGAGCAGGTCGAACGCGTGCTCGGGGCGGTGGCCCTGGTGGCGGAGGGAGGTACGGGCACGACGGCGGACTCCGCGATCGGCATCGACGGCTCCTGGAAGCTCGGCGTCGCGGCCGGCCGCCACGCCAAGCAGGCCGCCGAGTACGTCGGCGCGGAGGTGCGCGCGGAAACCCGCCGCCGGGTGCTGGCCGAACTCGACGAGCGACTCACCGCTGTGCAGGGCGAGTTGGCGGAGCGTCAGCAGAGCCTGCGCATCCTGACCGAGCACCGCGACCAGGTCGCCGACACCCTGCGCCGGCCGCCCACGGCACGGCGGCTGACCGATGCGTGGGCCCGTACCGCCGAGGCCGAGCGCACCGCCGAGTCCCTCGCCGGTCAGGCGGCCACCGCCGCCCGCGAGGCCGAGCAGGCACGCGCCCACGCGGTCGCCGCCCGACGCGAGGCCGAGGCCACGGCGAGCGCCCACGGCCTCCCGGCGGACCCGGCCGCTCTCGACACGGTCCGCCTCGCCCTGGACCGCCTCGCCCAGGGCACCGAGCGGCTGCGGCGCCGGGTGCGCGCGGTCATGTCCGCGGCCGACGGCCACCGCGGCGGCCGCACGGACTACGAGCGTGCCGAGTCGGCCCGCCGGGACACCGAGTCCGACTACGCCGAGCCCCTCGGCCGCCTGGAGGCCGCCCGCCGGACCGTCCGGGGCCTGGAAGAGGCACTCGGCGCCACGGAACAGGAGATCCTCTCCCGCGAGGCCGGGGCGAAGCGCCGCCTCGACGCCGTGGGGCGCCAACTCCCGCGCGTACGGCAGGACATGGCCGACGTGCACGACCAGCGCGTACGCGCGGAAGAGGACGAGAGAGTGCGGCGCGAGGCACTCGCCACGCAGGAGGGCGAGGCACTGACCTGCGGCAGGCAACTGCGTACGGCCCTGTCGCTGCCGGGCGTGATCGGGGGCGCGGCCCTGGACGCGAAGGGGGACGATGAGGGCAAGGAGGGCAAGGAGGGCGACGAGGGCGACGAGGACCGCGAAGGCCACGAGAGTGCCTCCGTCCTGAAGTCCCCGGACCCGGTCCACGACGACGTACGGGAACGCGTCAAGGCGCTGCGCCTGCTGGTCGATGCCGTACGCCGCCGCCTGGACCCCGAACGCCGCGACATCTCGGACACCACGCTCCTCAACCGTCACACCGAGCTGCGCGACCAGCTCTCCGGAGGCTATGACGCGACGATCGAGGAACACGACGGCATCAAGCTCTGCCGGCTCGTCGACGACCACGGCCCGCACGACATCGCCCTCGTCGGCGAGCGCATCGCGGCCCAGGCGGCCGAAGCCCGGGACCGGCTGACGGAACGCGAACGCGAGGTCTTCCAGCGGTTCCTGACGGGAGAGCTGGGCGACCACCTGTCCACCCAGGTCCTGGCCGCGGGCGCCCTGGTCGCCGCCCTGAACGCCACCCTGTCCACGGTCCGTACGTCGCACGGTCTGGGCGTCACCCTCGACTGGAAGCTCGCCGACGGCGTGGAAGCCGACGTCAAGGCGGCCGTCGACCTGCTGCGCAGCCCCTCGGGCCTGCGCACCCGCGACCAGTCGGAGCAGCTCCGCGACGTCCTCCAGCGCCGTATCGAGGACGCCCGCCGCGCCGACCCGGGCGCGGGTTACGCGGCGCATCTGCGCACGGCCCTCGACTACCGCGACTGGTTCGCCTTCACGCCCTGGGTCGTCAACGACGCCGCCCCCGGCAGCCGCCGTAAACTCTCCGGCCGCACGGGACTCAGCCAGGGCGAGCAACGCGTCCTCTCCTACCTGGTCCTCTTCGCCGCCGCGGCGGCCCACTTCACGAGCCTCGCGGAAACGGCCCCGCACGCACCCCGGCTGATACTGCTGGACGACGCCTTCGCCAAGGTCGACGAGCCCACCCACGCCCGTCTCGGCCGCATCCTGGTCGACCTGGACCTCGACTTCGTCCTCACCAGCGAACGCCTGATCGGCAACTGGCCCGACGTACCGGCGCTGCACATCTACGAGTGCCTGCGCGACCCGCACGTACGAGGCGTGGCGACTCTCCACTACACGTGGAACGGGCGGCAGCGGAGGCTGGTGTCGGTATGACGGACGACGCCCGAGCGGTGGACCATCCGCCTCAGTCGCCTCAGTTGCCTCAGTCGCCTGAGTCCCCTCAGCCACCCGAGTCCCCTCTGGTGCCTCCGCCGCCTCTGGACGCCGAGGCGCTGGCCTTCCTGACCCGGCCGGGCCTGGCACGCCTCTGGACGGCGGCACGCACCCGCCTCGAACGCAACGGCCTCCAGCCGGCCGGCGCGATCAGGCTCCAGCACCTGACCGCACAGGAGCGCGAAGTCCTCTCCCTCCTCCTGGCCAGACAGGTCGCCGGCTCCACCGCCACGATCCGCCTGCCGGACCTGGACACCCGCCTGCGCGCCAGTGCGGCCGGCCGGGGCCTGGCCGAGACGCTGTCGGAACTGGGCCCGCCCCTGACCGACCGCCGGGCGGCCCGCGACGCGGCGGCGGCCGAGCGCACCCGCCTGTGGTCGACCGCCGAAGCGGCCCTGGCCGCCACGCCACTGGCCGACCAGGCCTGGGCCCGCCAGTGGCTGGAGGAGATACGGCGGAGCGGCACGCTGACCCGCCAGTCGTCCACTCCCGCGCTCATGCCCGTCACCCAGGCCATCCAGACCCTCGCGACCCTCTTCCCCGGCACAGGCCCCGATCCCACTCCCACTCCCACCCCCGCCACCTGGGGCCGCGGCGAACTGGCCACCCGCACTACCGGCTCGGCCCACGGCCTGGACGACGGCACCCTGTCGGCCCGCCTGGTCCTGCGCGGTATCGCGCTGGCGCGGGGCGCCGCGTTCCCGACCGACGCACCCGGCCGCCGCGCCCTGTGGCGTCTGGCCTCGGTCACGCCGGACGAGGTCTCCAGCACGGTGCTGACGTACGGCCTGCGCCCAACGGGCGGCAGCTGGCGCGAGGCGGCGCTGCGCGAGCGGGTGGAGCACCGCATGGAGACGCATCTGACCCTGCGCGAACTACGGTCCCTGCGGCTGGAGATGCCGCCCGGCACCCGGATTCACGTCTGCGAGAACCCGAGGGTGGTGGAGGCCGCGGCCGACGTGGGCTGCACCGCGCCCCTGATCTGCACGTCGGGCAGCGCGACGACGGTGGTTCTCACCCTCCTGGACACGTTGGCCGCGGCCGGTTGCGTCTTCGCCTACCACGGCGACTTCGACTGGCCGGGCATGGCCCTGGCCAACCGTGTCATGGGGCGGTACGGGGCCGGGCCGTGGCGTATGAGGGCGGCGGACTACGAGTACCTGGCGACCCGCGCGGAACTGCGGGGCACCCCGCCGCTCCCGCTCACCGGCGCGCGGGTCGAGGCGACGTGGGACGCGGAACTGGCCCCGACGATGGAGGCCCTGGGGGTCGCTCTGCACGAGGAGGTGGCGTTGGACCTGCTCCTGGAGGATCTCGGGTGACGGGCGGGGCTCACACCGCACTTCACCTCACCCCGCCCGCCATGGCGTCCATCGACGGATCGGACATCTCCAGACCGGGCAGCAGCCAGTCCTGGAACGGGGCGAGTACGGCGAGGACGATGAAGACGGTGCCGACCGCCCAGCTGAGCCAGGGGCCTCCCCGCCACAGCTTCTCCAGGAAGATCACCACCGCGAGCCCCGCCATCGCGGCCACGTTCATGAAGCCGAGCGGGATCAGGACGATCATCAGGCCCCAGCAGCAGCCGACGCAGTACAGCCCATGGTGCGCGCCCACCCGTAGATCCCTGGCCCACGGCCGGAAGCGCGCGTACCGCATCAGCTGGAACATCGGGTTACGGCAATGCCGCAGGCAGACCCGCTTCAGCGGCCCGAACTGATGAAGCCCGGCGAGCAGGAACGCGGCGGCACCGATCCAGCGCCCCGCCCCCGGATAGCTGTCCACCAGGCGTCCGGTCGCCGCCAGGGCACCGTAGGCGAGCAGGCCGAAGCCGGCCCACGCGAGCAGGTAGCCGCCGAGGAACCCGGTGATCCGGAGCGTGCGGACCGGGCCCGCCGACTGACGGGCGATCGCCCGCACCCAGGTGATCGCCACGGGCGCCACCGACGGCAGCATCATCGCCGCCATCATGACCACCCACAGCAACAGGAAGAGCGGCAGGGCCAGGCCCATGGTGCCGGGCTCCATCCCCGTCCGGCGGGCCTGGCCGACCGTGAGCACCCACGCCAGTGCGGCGATCAGCACGAGCAGGAGCCAGGCGACACCGAGATCACGCCTCGGCAGGAGGACACCCGTCCGGGTGGACACCGGGGCGACAAGCCGGACGTGCGGCATGGCACCTCCCTATGGCACCTCCTTGAAGACATCCTCAGCAGATCACAGAACCAGGTGACCCAAAAGCGGAGAGCGACGAGGCGAGCGAGGCGCGGTGGACGAGGCGTGGCGGACGATCCATGATTTCCTGAATTCAGGAAGTTGTGTACTGTTGTGGTGTGCTGACCATCGCCACCGACATCGAAGTGCTGGCGCGATTCGGCCGCGCGCTCGCCGACCCCATCCGCTGCCGCGTCCTGCTCGCCCTGCGCGAGGCCCCGGCGTACCCCGCCGACCTCGCCGACCGGCTTCAGGTCTCCCGTACCCGGCTGTCGAACCACCTGGCCTGTCTGCGCGACTGCGGCCTGGTCGTCGCCGTGCCCGACGGCCGGCGCACCCGCTACGAACTGGCCGACGAGCGTCTCGGACACGCGCTGGACGACCTGAGGACCGCCGTGGTCGCCGTGGCGGCGGACCGGACCTGCGAGGTCGCCGACGAGAAGGGGTGCTGCTGAATGACCGCGATATCCCTCGGCCCCGACCCGGCCCGTCGTGACGTACTCGCCCGGCGCATACGTCTGCTGGTCGCCGTGACGATCACCTACAACGTCATCGAGGCCGTCGTCGCCCTCACCGCGGGCGTCCTCGCCTCCTCCACCGCGCTGATCGGCTTCGGCCTCGACTCCGTCGTCGAGGTCTCCTCCGCCGCGGCCGTCGCCTGGCAGTTCACCGCGCGCGACCACGCCGTCCGGGAAGCCCGGGAGAAGAGGACGCTGCGCATCATCGCCGTCTCCTTCTTCGCCCTCGCGCTCTACGTCACCGTCGACTCCGTACGCGCACTGACCGGCACCGGCGAAGCCGGCCACTCGGTGCCCGGGATCGTGCTCGCCGCCCTCTCCCTGGCGGTCATGCCGTTCCTGTCCGCCGCCCAGCGCGGGGCCGGACGCGAACTGGGCTCCGCCTCCGCCGTCGCCGACTCCAAGCAGACCCTGCTCTGCACGTACCTCTCCGCCGTACTCCTGGCCGGACTGCTGGCCAACCTGCTGTTCGGCTGGTCCTGGGCCGACCCGGTCGCCGCCCTGGTCATCGCCGCCGTCGCGGTCAAGGAGGGCCGCGACGCCTGGCAGGGCAAGGGGTGCTGCGCTCCCGCCACCGGTCACGCTCCCGCCACCGGTCACACGCCCACCATCGGTCATGTGCCCACCACTGGTCACGTGCCCATCACCGGCCACACGCCCACCGGGGCCGGACCGGACGGATGCTGCCGCGCCGACGGCGTCAGCGTTCGAACCTCCAGGTGACCTTCGGTCCCGCGGGGTCCCCCTCGACCTCGATCACGCGGATCGGGATGGTGACCCGCTCGCCGTCGGCCCGCGCCGTGCACGTCCCGGTCGTGCCGACCACCGCCTTCAGAGGGGTCGGGCAGGACACGTCGTGGATGTTCCGTCCGACCCAGGGCAGCGGGTGGTACCAGCCTTCGATGCGGGCCTCCAGGAGGGGGCCGCGGAGAGCCGGGTGGCCGTCCACCTCCGTGAACAGCGTGGGGTTGGACAGGGAGATCGTGGTGTGCTGCACATTCCTGATGGCGAGGGGGTAGGTGATGGCACCACCGACGGCGGCCACGGTGACCGCGCCGCCGACCGCGCCGACGAGAAACCTGCTGTGCCGCATCGCGTACTCCTGAGAACCGGGGACCGGGACCGGGGACTGGGGACTGGGGGAGGAAGCGGCTCCAGCTTCGCCCGCGGGTACGTCCGCGCGCCTCGGCCGTACGGCCATGAGCCCGCGCGGCGGCTCCTCGGCTTCCTCGGTTCCCTCGGCCGTTCGGCCGATACCGCCGTCGGCGGACGAGCATACGGTGATCCGTATGAGAACCCCTTCCACCCGGGGCTGTGCACGGGGCTTCGCCGTCGGAGCCATGGTCATGGCGTCCATCGGCGACCTGGGCGCCGCAGTCGACTCACGCGCCCCCGTGTGGCCGGTCGCCGTCGTACTGGCCGTCGGTCTCGCCGCCGTGCTGTGGCCGGCCGGCACACCGTCGGGGAAGCGGGCGGGTCCGCCGTGGCTCACCGTGCAAGCGCGCACCGCCGTTCCCGCGCTCGTCTCCATCGCCTACACCGTGAGTTCGCTGGTGGCCGACTGGCGCGCCCCGTTCGGGCCGGGAGAGGTGGCGATCCTGCTGTGCCTGCTCTTCGTCGCCGTACGCCACTGCCCGCCCCGCTGGGCCCTGACCTGCGGGATCCTGGACGGCGGGGCTCTCCTCCTCACCCCGGTCCGCTTCTTCGGGAACCCGGACGAGGGGGCGCAGGCGTTCCAGCTGTTGGGGCTGATCCTGATCGGCCTCACCGCCGGGATCGCCGGCTACTCGCGCTCGCTGGACTACCGGCGCACCGTCGCGGTCGGCGAGACGCGCCGCGCCGAGCGCCTGGCCATCGCCGCCGACCTGCACGACTTCGTCGCCCACCACGTCACCGGCATCCTCGTCCAGACGCAGGTGGCCCGCATGATGGCCGCCACCCGCCCCGACGAGCTGGACCCGGTCCTGGCGGGCATCGAGGGCGCCGCGACCGAGGCCCTGGCCTCCATGCGCCGCACCGTCGGCGTGCTGCGCGACACCGGGCCGGAGGCCGCGGACCGCCGCCCCGTCGGCGACCTGGCCGCCGTCGTCGGCCTGACCGAGGGCTTCGCGGGCCCCGGCCAGAAGGTCGTCCTGCACCGCGACCCGGCGGTGCCGGACGACCTCCCGCACGAGGTGCAGGCCGCCGCCTTCCGGGTCGTGCAGGAGGCGCTGACCAACGTACGCCGTCACGCCGCCGACGCCACCGAGATCAGTGTCGTCCTGCGCTACGACGGCCGGCACCTGGAGGCCATCGTCACCGACGACGGCCGCGGCGGCACCCAGTTGCCCGAGGCCGCCCGCGGCGGCGGCTTCGGCCTCGTCGGCCTGACCGAACGCGTCACCGCCCTCGGCGGCCACCTGCGCACCGGCCCGCGCCCCGGCCACGGCTGGGAGGTGCGGGCCGTGTTCCCGGTACGCAAGCCCTGACCCGGCCCCCGGCCGAGTTGGAACGCGGTGGCGCACAGGAAGCCCAGCGCTCCGCCGGAAGTGCCGGGATGTGCCTGACGTCGTTCGTCTGCGGCGCCGTCGTGGCTGGTCGCGCCCACGCGGCGGAGCCGCATGGTGACACCGCCCCGCGCCCTTTCGGGGGCGCTGCCCAACCGCAGCGGACTCCGCCCGACCTGCTTCGTCGAGGACCGGGCCGATGTCCGGGGGTGGCGTCCCCCGGCGGGTCGGTCAGCGGCTGGTGAACACCACGTCGTGCCAGGACTTGTGCTGGTCGCCGGTGATCTCCGACATGACGTGCTTGACGTTGGTGTACTCGTCGAAGGAGTACGCCGACATGTCCTTGCCGAAGCCGGAGGCCTTGTAGCCGCCGTGCGGCATCTCGCTGATGATCGGGATGTGGTCGTTGATCCAGACGCAGCCCGCCTGGATCTCGCGGCTCGCGTATCCGGCGCGGAAGACGTTGCCGGTCCAGGCCGAGGCGGCCAGCCCGTAGGGCGTGTCGTTGGCCAGGCGGACGGCTTCGTCGTCGCCGTCGAAGGGCAGGCAGACCAGGACCGGACCGAAGATCTCCTGCTGGACGATCGGGGAGTCCTGCGCCGCGTCGGTGATGAGGGTGGGCTCGTAGTAGGCGGCCCGGCCCAGCGGACCGTCGGGGATTCTTCCACCGCGCACGACCGTGGCGCCGGACTGGCGGGCGGCCTCGACCATGGCGGCGACCTTGTCGCGCTGCTTGAAGGAGATCAGGGAGCCCATGTCGGTCTCGGGGTCGTCGACCGGCCCCAGGCGTACGCCGTCCATGAGCGCGGCCACCCGCTCGACGAACGCCTCGTACAGGGGGCGCTGGACGTAGGCGCGGGTGGCGGCCGTGCAGTCCTGGCCGGCGTTGATGAGGGCACCGGCCACGGCGCCGCGGGCGGCGGCCTCCAGGTCGGCGTCGTCGAAGACCACGAAGGGGGCCTTGCCGCCGAGTTCGAGGTGGACGCGCTTGGCCCACCCGTCGCCCGACGGCTGCCCCGGCACGACGGCGCTGCGCGCCGGCGCCTCTCCTCCGACCGCCTGCGCGGCGACCTGGCGGCCGACCGCCGTGGACCCGGTGAAGGAGACCATGGCGACGTCGGGGTGGGTGACCAGGGCCTGCCCGGCGACCGCTCCGCTGCCGGTGATGATGTTGATGACGCCGTCGGGAATCCCGGCCTCCTGCGCCGCCTCGGCGAACATCACCGAGGTGAGAGGGGTGAGTTCGGACGGCTTGAGGACCACGGTGTTGCCGGCGGCGACGGCGGGCAGCACCTTCCAGGCGGCCATCTGCAACGGGTAGTTCCAGGGGGCGATGGAGCCGATGACGCCGATGGGTTCGCGGCGGATGGTGGAGGTGTGTTCGCCGGAGTACTCCGCCGAGGCGCGGCCTTCCAGATTGCGGGCCGCACCGGCGAAGAACCGGACGTTGTCGATGGTGCCCGGGACGTCGAAGCCCCGGGTCAGCCGGATCGGCTTGCCACCGATGCGGCTTTCCGTCTGCGCGAACTCCTCGCTGCGGGCCTGGAGCCGGTCCGCCCAGCGCAGCATGGCCTCGGAGCGCTCGGCGGGGGTGGTGCGCGACCATGCGGCGAAGGCGGCGCGGGCGGCGGCCACCGCCTCGTGCACGTCCTCCGGTCCGGCCAGGGTGTCGGTGGCCAGGACCTCGCCGGTGGCCGGGTTGGTCACCGAGTGCTGCTCGCCGGACGTGCCGGAGCGGCGCTTGCCGGCGATGAACTGCTGTCCGGTGGTGTCCATGAGTCAGGTCTCCAGTTCGGTCTCGGTCGGCAGGGAGTTCTGTTCGCCCCACAGGTCGCCGAGCGTGTAGCCGTGCGGGAAGGGGTCGGTCTCGTCCAGGACGAACTGGCTGTACGCGGTGATCCAGCCGCGTCCGCTGATCGTCGGCTGTACGGCTTCGTACGGGCCGATCCGGGTGGTGCCCAGGAGCGTGCCGGTGAAGGTGGTGCCGATGATCGACTCGTGGACGAACGGTGTGTTCAGGGGGAGTTCGCCCCGGGCGTGCAGGGCGGCCATACGGCCGCTGGTGCCGGTGCCGCACGGGGAGCGGTCCAGGGTGGCGGTCCAGGTCGCCGGGTCGGACAGGTCCACGTCGCCGTTCGGCAGGACGACCGCGTTGCGGCCGGAGACGCCGGGCGTCGGCGAGGGGTCGTGGATCATCACCAGGGAGATCTGGTTGATGCCCGGATTGAGCGGGTGGCTGACCGGGAACTGCTGCTGGGCGGCGGTCCGCAGCACCGCTCCGGCGCGGGTGATCTCCTTGGCGGCACCGGGCTCCAGACGGATGCCGAGGTCCGCGGCGCTCGCCTGGGCGTAGAACTGCCCGCCGAAGACGATGTCCACCGGCACGGGCCCGTACTCGGGCAGCTCCAGGACATGGCCGAGGGCGATCGCGAAAGCGGGCACGTTGGCGAAGGTGACCCGCGTGGCCTTGCCCCCCTCGACGTCGACGCGGACCCGGACGAGGCCGACGGCGGTGTCCACGGTGAGGGAGGTGACCGGCTCGGTGACCGGCACCGCGCCCGTCTCCACGAGGGCGGTGACGGCGCAGATCAGGTTGGAGCCGGACATGGGGCGGAAGCCGCCCTGTTCCAGCACGACCAGCCCGAAGTCGGCGGCCGGGTCGGCCGGGGGCAGCACCAGGGCGCCGCACAGGGCCGGGTAGCCGCGCGGCTCCCGCAGCAGGAGCCGGCGCAGCTCGTCGAGGTGCTTCTCGCAGTACTGCAGCCGTTCGGCCATGGTGGCGCCCCGGACGTGCAGATGGCTGCCGATCAGCACGCGTCCCGGCTCGCCCTCGGCGTGGACGTCGATCGCGTGGACGCGGCGGTGCTGCGTGGCCATCACACGGCTACCGGGTCTGCGGAGGTCTCGACACCGGCGACGGTGAGCAGCGCCCGGAACTCCTCGCGGTACTCCGGGGCCAGCGGCAGGACGGGCGCGCGGGTGGGGCCGGCGCTCACACCGACGAGGTCGACGCCGGTCTTGATGCCGCAGGCGTAGTTGTGGGACTCCAGGAACTGGCAGATCGGGAAGATCTTCGCCCACAGCTCGCGCGCGGCGTGCAGATCGGCCCGGACGGCGAGGGCCTCGTACAGGTCGGCGCACAGTCGGGGGATCACGCTGGCGGTGCCCCACACGCCGGCCTTCGCGCCGCCGGCGAGCGCGGCGAAGGTGAGTGTGTCCCAGCCGTTCAGGGTGGTGATGTCGTCCGCGTGCTGCTGCTGGACGGCGGAGAGCCAGGAGAAGTCGCCGCCGGTGTCCTTGTAGGAGGTCACCGCGGTCTCGCGGGCCAGCTTCGCCAGCTGCTCGGGGGTGAGCTGCACACCGGTGGCGGAGGGGATGTTGTAGTACATGATCGGGATGTCGATCGCCTCCGAGACCGCGCCGAAGTAGGCGAGGAGCTCCTCGAAGGACGGGGCGTCGTAGAACGGCGGCACGATCATCACGGCGGACGCGCCGGACTTCTCGGCGTGGACGCTCAGCTCCACGGTGTCGGCCGTGCTCAGCGCGCCGGTCCCGGCGACGACCGGGACGCGTCCGGCGGCGGCCTCGACGTACAGCTCGTTGACGTGCTTGCGCTCGTTCAGGGTCAGCGTGGTGAACTCGCCGGTGCTGCCGCCGGGGACGAGGCCGTGGATGCCCCCGGAGATGATGTGGTCGGCCTGGCGCTTGACGCCCGCGGCGTCGACGGCGGAGCCGTCCGCGGTCAGCGGGGTGACGACGGCGGCGAGAATGCCGGTGAACTGTGGGGCGCTCATGGAAGATCTCCTCAGGTCAAAGGTAGGGAACGGGAGCTGGTGAAGGTCACCGGCGGGTGAAGCGGAGCGGGGAGACCGCCTCGGCGACGGCCGGGAGACGGTTCCGCGTGATCGCCTCGGTGATGATCTCGGCGGTCGCGGGAGCCAGGGTGAGGCCCAGCATCCCGTGGCCCGAGGCGACATAGACGTTGGGCAGTGGGTGGAGCCGGCCGATGAGGGGCAGGCCGTCCGGGGTCATGGGCCGCAGGCCCGCCCAGGGTTCGGCCTCTCCCGGCGGGTTGTCCCAGCCGGTGAAGGCGTCCGCCGCGGCCTTCTTGATGGCGGCGACGCGCCGGAGGTTGACGCTCTCCTCCAGGCCGCCGAACTCCATCGTCCCGGCCAGCCGAAGAAACCCGTTGAGCGGGGTCACCGCGACCCGTGCGTCCTCCAGCGTGAGAGAGGTGCGCAGCCGCACGGGGGCGGGGGAGTAGTCGACGCTGTACCCCTTGCCGGGGCGGATGGGCAGCGGGGCGCCCAGTTCGCGGGTCATACGGCCGGTCCACACGCCGGATGCCAGGAGCAGGGTGTCGCCGGTGAACTCGCCCCGGTCGGTCAGTACGCCGGTGACGGTGTCGCCCCGGCGCAGGAAGCGCTGTACCGGGGTGTCCTCGTGGATCTCCACGCCCAGTTCCTGACAGCGCTTGACCAGGCCCTGGGTGAGGGAGTCGGGCTCGACCTGCCGGTCGTCCGGGAAGAACAGACCGTGGCGGGCCCGGCTGTTCAGCGCCGGTTCCCGGGCCTGGACGGCGTCGTCGTGCAGGTGCTCGGGAACCATGCCGAACCGCTCGAAGACATCGAGGGAGGCGCACTGCTCCTCGTAGCGCTCCCGGGTCTCGAAGGCCAGCAGGACGCCGGCCTTGTGCATCTCGAAGGAGATGCCGTCCCGGGTCCAGTCGTCGAGGAGGTCCATGGTGCCCTCGGCCAGACGGAGCTGTGTCTCCAGGCCGTGGCGGAAGTCCCGGGCGGTGCAGTGCCGGGCCATGGTCAGCATGAACTTCAGGAAGCCCGGGGCGAGGGAGGGCTTGACGTACAGCGGGCTGTCCGGCTTCAGCATCCACTTCAGGCCCTGCAGGATGACTCCGGGGGCCGGAACCGGGCCGCTCTCCGCCAGCGCGATCTTGGCCGCGTTGCCGTGCGTGGCGGCGGAGCCCGCGCGCCGGGCGTCCAGCACCACCACTTCACAGCCGCTCCCGGCCAGCCGGTAGGCACTCGCCAGGCCGACGGCCCCGGCGCCGACAACGATGATCCGCATGGAGTCGTGTACCTCCCGACTGAGAATGGATGCAGATTGTCAAACAATCTCCCTAGGGTTGACGCTAGGCTCGTCGCCCGCCGCAGTCAACAAGCGGCGGTGAACTTGTTGTGAATGAGAAGGGGGTCCCCGCATGTGCGGAGACCCCCTGGGCTGCGAAAACGCCTACTACAAAGCGTAGACCTGCCCGGTCTGGGCGCCCTCGACGGAACGGACGTACGCCTGGGCCACATCGGCGAGATCGACCGACGGCATGCCGGGGAAGTAGTCCCCGTAGACGTCGAGGCTCTCGGTGAAGACCGTGGGGCTGACGGCGTTGACGCGCTGCGGGGCGATCTCGATGGCTGCGGCGCGTACGAACGCCTCCACCGCGCCGCCCGCCATGGACGCCGCGCTGCCGGTGGGGATCGGCTCGCGGGCCAGGATGCCGGTGATCAGGGTGAAGGAGCCGCGCTCCGCGATGCGCGGGATCCCCTGCCGCACGAGTTCGATCTGGCTGAGCACCTTGCCCCGGAAGGCGGCCAGGTAGTCCTCGGGCGTCATCTCGGTGACCGGCTTGAACGGCGTGTCACCCGCGGCGCTCGCCACCGCGTCCACCCGGCCGATCCGGTCGTACAGGTCGGTGATCTGCGCCGGGTCGGCGATGTTGTAGCGCAGGTCACCGCCACTGCGTCCCACAGCGAGGACCTCGTGTCCGCGGTCTGCGAGTGCCTTGTGAACGGCCGTACCGAGCGTGCCGGTGGCGCCGATGAGAAGAATCTTCATGGCCGCGAGGCTAGGCCGGGCAGGCTTCGCGCGGGAAATGCCTGCCGGGAAGCATTTATGCTCCAGGGTTATGAATGTGGAGCTACGGCACCTGCGGGCGCTCGCCGCGATCGGCGACGAGGGCACCATCACCGGCGCCGCGGCCGTGCTCTACATCAGCCAGCCCGCGCTCTCCCGCACCCTGGAGCAGTTGGAGGGCCGGGTCGGCGTGCGCCTGGTGGAGCGCACCACCCGCGCACTGGCCCTCACCGAAGCGGGCCAACGGCTGTACGAGCGTGCCCACCTGATCCTCCATCAGCTGGACGACGCGCTGGCGGAAGCCGCGGCGGGGGTGCGGCCGCTGCGTATCGGTTTCGCCTGGGCCGCGCTCGGCGACCGTACCGTGCCGCTGCTGCGCACCTGGCGCGAGGAACACCCCGACACCCCGGTACGGGTGCACGGCAGCGACGACCCGGAGGCGGCTCTGCGCCGAGGGGAGATCGACGCGGCGCTCCTGCGCACCGCGCCCGCTCCGGGCGGCGGGCTGGAGGTGCGGACGCTGTACCGGGAGGGGCGCCTGGCCGCCGTGCCCGAGGACGATCCGCTCGCCCGTCGCGCAGGCGTGCGTCTGACCGATCTGTCCGACCGGCCGGTGGTGCTCTGCGCCACCGCCGCGACCACGGCCGGCCTCTGGCCCGAGGGACGGCGCCCCCGGACGTTCGAGGTCGGCAACGTCGACGAGTGGCTCACCGTGATCGCCACGGGAGAGGCGGTCGGCGTCACCGCCGAGGCCACCGGGCACAGCCATCCGCACCCCGGCGTCCGCTACCTGCCCCTGACGGACGCGCCCCCGGTGACGGTCCGCCTGGCCTGGCCGCGCGTCCCCACGCATCCGGCCACCCACGCCTTTCTCGGCCATCTGCGGGCCATGACCGGCGCCGTGGGCGTGGAGCCGTAGCCGCCATCGAGGGGGGCGCCGTCTCGCTCACGGCCGACGTGCGCTGACGTACGCCGACGTATCTCGCGCGAGATTCCGTGAGTGGGCCGCCATGCTCCGAGGCCGGCCATTCATGATCGACGCAGAGGGAACATCACATGCAAGAATTCCTCACCACGATCTACGACTTCTGTCAGGAATGGTCAAGCACCTTTTCGGACGTGCTGAATCGGACACGGGCACCTCCTCGTTCCAGGCATTCGCCATGGCCCTCGGAGGGCGTGTGGGCGTGGGCAACATCGCCGGCGTCGCCACCGCTATCGCCTACGGCGGACCCGGCTCGATGATCGCCACCGCCGTTCTCACCGCTTCCAGCGCGTTCATCGAAGCCACGCTCGGCCAGATCTACAAGGTCAAGTCCGAAGGTGAATACCGCGGCGGCATTCCCTGGTACATCGAAAAGGGCCTCGGTCTGAAGTGGCTCGCGGTCGCGGCCGCCGGCGTCGCGGTGCTCTGCTGCACCCTGCTGATCCCCGGTGTGCAGTCCTCGACCATCGTCACCTCGATGGACGCCGCCTTCGGCGTCCCGACCTGGCTGTCCGGGCTGATCCTGATCGGACTCCTCGGGTTCGTCGTCTTCGGCGGCACGAAGCGCATCGCCGCGTTCGCCGAGAAGGCCGTGCCCTTCATGGCCGCCTGCTACCGGGATTCATTCGCAGTGCTCCGGCGTTCACGCCGGAGGTGAAGCGAATCAGCTGGGTGCGGCGCGGAGCGTCGCGGTGTCGTTCCGGCGGAGCCGGACCCTGCTGGCGACGGTGATGCTTCGCTCGTATGTTCCCGATGACGGCGCTTGTTCGGCGTGTCTAGTGTGATGGTCGTGCAGCTCCGGTACGCCTTCAGGTTGTACCCGGACACCGGTCAGCGGATCGCGCTGGCGAAGGCGTTCGGGTGCGCCCGCGTGGTGTTCAA